>JAPPIB010000052.1 GCA_028820695.1 Acidiferrobacterales bacterium
ACGCCAGAATCGGGCTGTTGATGCGAAAATAATGCTCTAACGCGATTTCAGGGTTACAGGTCACCCGGAACGCCATATGAAGGCGCAGCCTCTGGTGATACGGCTCGTAGCAGGTAGTCCTCACGCTGAGGTCGATAGGCCTCCCACAAGCCATAAAGTTTCCCGACCGGATCAGAATCGTCCCAATCCACTCTGAGATCTACTTCAGGCCAGGAGTGGCGGCAGGCAACTAAAACTGCAGCTGAGTGCACCGGTCCCTGTTCGCCTCCGGCATCAATGCCGGCAAGCAGCGAACGAATTAATGACTCTGCAAGATTGAGTCCGCTCTTTCGACTGCAAAATGCCGATACCATCGCCGGCGGCACCGATTCGTTCGCCAAAAGGTTGCCTGCGGCAATGCAATCTTCCCCGGTAGCAACCGCATTTGTCCCCAGTATATGCTTTCCTGTGTAGTGGGCTATCGTGCCGCCTGTGTCAACCACCGTCAATTGACGGTAGTTGATGCTCGGACTGGCACTGACCGTAGCATCAAGTGCGGTTTTTGCATCAACACCAGATTGAATCAGATCCAGAATCGCGTTTCCCAAGGTGGGGTCAGTAATGTTTTGCGTCGCAACCGCGCCCACACCGGCACGAACCCACGGACATCTGCTGCCGACAGCAATACTTGAAGTCGTTATCGCAACACCGACTGCTCCACTTTCCCGATCGAAAGCGACAATTGAGAACGTCATTGGGAAGCCTGCGATCGTGTCGTGAATTGCAGTTCCTGGACATCGAAAAATGAATCTTGCGCGTAAGGCGTTCGAATTTCAATTTTGTCTTTGCGCAAACGAGCTGTCCTGCTGACTTCTCCCCTAAGCAACTTGCCTGTGAACTTCGATGGCAAGGCAGCAGGTAACAAAGGGTATGAGTCTGCGGCCGTGTAATCACAGATCAGTAACCTACGCGGCAGATCAGACTGATTGGACTGCGAACCATGTACCGCCCAGCAATGCATGAAACAGATGTCACCACGATTCGCAGCAATCGGAACTGATTCCCGATCAAACTGAGGATTATGGCTCTCGTCGATTGCTCCGACATAAACTCCATCCTTGAAGTGGGAGTAGCGATGCTTGTGTGATCCCGGAACAATTCTCAGACAACCGTTTTTCGAAGTCGTATCGTCCAGCATCAACACTATGGCGAGCATGTCGTCATTCGTGTGAGGGTCGTATGAGTGATCTTGATGATAGTGAACAATCGTTTCCATACCTGGGAACTTCGTATTCAACTTGCAATGATGAAAAGTTATGCTCGGACCAATCAATTCAGCCACCATGTCAATAATGGGACTGTTCCATAACACCTTCTGAAAATTTTCTGATATGTCAGCAGGATTCGCAACCCGCCGCAGTCTTGGATTTTCTCGGGTATGGCCAGTCTCCAGGTCAAATCTGGCCTTGCCGTCTACCGTGGTACCGAAATTTCTGTCGTGCTTTTTGCAAAGCTCAATCCATTGATCGATCTCCTCATCGAGTTCGATCAGCAGATTTTCCTCCACAGCACACTTGCGTACCAGGTAACCGTGTTCTTGATAATGCTGCTTCTCAGCCGGTGACAGTATGGATGTTGTGTTCATTCCGTTGCGAAGTAAGGTTTAGGGCAATAACAGTTTTCGTCAACAATCATACACCTGAACGAGTTTCAACTTGTTGGAAACTGAGAATCCAAACGCAATCGTATCATGCGGAACGCAACTCGTCCGGGTTGGTCGGTTCCAGTTCTTGCAACGTATCTTTGAATCCTCACGCCTTCTGTGTTTTCGATGATCGCCCTCAGATCGACGAATTCGTCCGTCTTTGTGAGGGATGATCAGGTCAAACAGAAGCCCATTCATTATTTTGGCTCTTCACCAATTAGGGTGAGTTGAGCCGATTTTAAAGAATAATGCTTGTTGGAGTGAAATGTGGAACCGGACTGTACCTGGCAAACCAGCATAGTTTCCAGGCATGTTGGTTTCGATCAACAGAAACTCTTCTACAAACCTGTGCTGAATCAATCGAGACATCGTAAGCGCAGTGATTGATCGTGTGTCTCGAAGCCGAATGCCTGAGATAACTGCGAACTGAAAGCCACTCCCGTGCAGTTAGTCCGGCAGAAGCCTGACGAAGACTTGAAAACAACCCTAGGTCCGGGGTTTCGCAACGTCAATTACACACACTGAAATTTTATGCTGCACTTCTTTGGGTAAGGTTTTGCGCAAAAGGATTTCGAGATCATTGGAGCTTTTGGGGATTCCTTCGGGACCGGGGGTGGGAGGACAGTTTTCGTCGTCACCAAACCACATTACCACATAGATGCCGTATCCATTTGCGCCCGGGTCTATGGAGTACTTTGTTACCAACTGATCAGACGCTGCGACCCACAATTCGCTATGACAGCTTTTTTTTATTTCGACTGGCAAGTTGAAGTTGTTAGACGAAAGACGGATATCAGATCGATTGCCATTTGCGTACACTCCTTCGGGCTGTACATCGATATTGAGATGTGACAACTCGGCTATTAAGGATTTCATCAGCAAATCTCGACATGCATTTTCCGGTTTCGGTTTCTTAGGACGATTGTGCGGATCTACATTCCAATATGACTTCCAGTCGGATCCGGAGCCGTTTCGAATATTATTTGCAATTCGATGCAATCTATCTTCTGCCAGAGCCGCTAGGTCGGCTGAGTTAGCAGGATCTTGATTTTCAAGCATCCCCAAAACTTGTTCGACAGTGCAGAATCGATAATCTCGTTCCCTTCTTGCATTTTGCTGCTTTTCGACTGCTTCGAGCAATAGCCACTTCCAGGAACTTAAGGTATTGTCAGCTCTAAGGTCTTGCAACGCTTCTGTGGCGGCTTCACAAGGATTGGATGCCAATCGATCAATCAGATCTCGCAAACCAAGTTCGGTGCTCGCTCCAGCACCGAACATTCCCTCTTCGCCAGCACTACGATCAAATTGATAGACCGACCCTACATGCCGAATTAGCAAATTTAATCCCGCAACGTCGAGAGATTTGAGCAGGCCAAAGGAGGAGTCGAAATACTCGATGAAATGACAATTTAGTGTTCTAATTCGGCGCTGACTTCCGGCGAGATACGCATCCAGCATTTCAATATACCGGTCTGACGAAACGAGCAGACCGGCAACCATCCAAAATAGTCGTTGACTTGAGTTCATGCTTTTTCGCGAAAGTTTCTTCTCAATCAGACCAGCGAGTTGATCAACGCTTGGAAGAACAGCCACAGCCATTTCCAGCAAAAGACGCAAGTCCTTAAGCTGACCCTCGCGACATCGCACTGGAAACGCTTTCAGTAAATCAATCACTGCAAGTTGAGCGACTCTGTTGTAATCTTTTTGATGCGCCAACTCGTACAGGCCAGAGAAGCCATCCAGACCGTTGTTAAAGTAGTTTCGCGCAAACCTCACCAGAACATCGGCGACTGTCTCCGGATAGGTATCCAACAGCCTTGGGAACCACCAAGGATCCTTTTGCTTGATATGATTTCCATCGACATGCATAGTGGCATATGGTTCAGCAAATCGAAGCGCAACAGCCACGCGCAGCTTTTTATCGTCTCCCAAAATCTGCATGTCCTGTGAGGTGCTTGCGCGGTGTTGCAGTCCTGCAACTATTGGAAGTGAAAGGGAATGTCGTTTATTCTGGCAGTACAGGTTGATCATCTCGTCGCAATCGGGGATGTCATCGCGAAAAATCGACTCGCTAAGCGCTTGCAGTACTGTGTCGGTGTAAACCGGATCGCCACCCAGTAACTTGTGAATTCTCGAGATCGGATCGTTACTTGAAACTTTTCGGGTCATACCCAAGTACACCGAGGCCAATCTATGGAGTACTTTCACATCTGCCCTGTTTTCATGAAATTCCGATTCATGTAATCTGAGGTATTGCTGCCACTGTGCCTGATCGTTTTCGCGTTGGGTATCTCTCGAAAAGCGACTTTCCTCTTGCTGATTGTGCATCTCCTCATATCGACTCTTCCTGTCGTCAAACGCAATTTGCAATTCAGGATCGTTTTTGAACACCTCTGTAATTTTGTCCATTAGAACTGCCTGTTCAACGTGATTGTAGTGAACACAGCTTGCCACTTCATACATCAGCCAGCTGCGCGCATTTTCATCATTGGATTTCTGTGCTGCGGTCAGGCACCAGATGACATAGTTTTCAGGCTTTGCCGCTCCCAGGACGAGCGATTCCATGCATTGATGGAATTCGTATTCATAAGTACACTTTTTCATATCAATACAAAAATCCAATGCCGCCTCAAGCAACCACTGATGCAACTCGGTGCGCTGCTCAATCCATTTGGCAATTCGCCTTGCATTCGTTTCATTTTTGACGAACGAAGTATATTCAGGGTGACCGTAACCCGACGCAGCAGTCAACCAAGCAAATAAGCGGTTTCGATCAACGGGTTGTTTACTTTTTTCCAGGTAGTGACTCAACCAGACAACAAACACTTCTCTAAGGAAAAAATCTGTTCGTTGTTCAAACTGATCAAACGGACTCATCATATTGCTGAGTCGCTTTGCAAGCTGATCCAAATATTCAGCAATTTCATCCGTTGACGAACACTTGGGAACGCGAACCCTCCAGAAGAATGAATAATCCAGCAAAGTGTATTGTCTTGCTGGATTTCTAAGGTATCGCAGAAGTTTAGATGCAGGTAGATCGCGAGGATAAAGTTCTCTCAGCAGTGCTGTAAGGAGGAGATCTTCTTCATCGTCAATCGTTTCAGCAAACACCTCGTCCAGTAGTTTGTTGAGTTCCGCGTAGGCCGTTTTCGAATTATCGCTTTGGTTGACAAACGCTTGTATTGCCCGAGGTTTGACATACGTCGATACGGAACTGTCTTTAAGAATATCCAATAAAATCTCGGCAAACCCGGGCAATTTTGCGCTGTAGCAGAGCATTGTGAGAATGATCGAGGTAAATATGTTTCCTGCATCATCCTTCAGCATATTTTCAAGATGTTTTCGTACCACATCTGATGCATCCTGTGTGATAAGATCACCCATTCGTGAATCAACACCATCGAGTTTCAGTAGCCAAAGATAATTCCGTGGGCTGAGTTGGATGTGCTTGAGCAACGCTTGTTTCTCGCGCACCGAGAAGTTGCCGACGTCTCCATACATCAATGTCCCACCGCAGTCGTGCGCCAGTATTTCTTCACGTTCATTCTTACAGTGCACCGCCAACCACGCTGAAAGTCCCCGCAAATCGGACACAATTTCACGGTCAAAACCTGTCATCAGCGACAAAACACGACGCAACGGCAATCCGTTTTCTATTCGAGTGCTGAGAAAACGCGCCGCAAGAAATGCCGCAATCTGGCAATGACTCGGTTCAACGCAATTGTCTCGCGCCTTGAACGCTTTGGAACGTACCACGAGTCTAACCCTGTCGGCATCGACAGAATTGATTTCTCTAATGTCAAGAAAATTGTGATTTGGCGGTTCTCCCAATGTTGAGAAGCCTTGGCTACCGGTAAGGAGCTGAATTGCGCACAACTTTCCTGCTGCATTGAGCAGGGAGTCGAGGTTGATTTGTGACCTGTCCGCAATCTGATGGTCGGTATTGTGTTCTTTGAACAATTGTCGGCACGCCAATTCGAATGTTTCGGTACGAGTATGCGGGAAATCGTAATTCCCTGAGGACTTGCACGCGAGTACCAGCATTTTCAGAATTAGCGGGTTGCCGAAAAGGGTGTCAATATTTTGTTTTTGAGCTGAGTCAAGAAAACCTGACGGGTCTGAGATCTGGAAGTTAACACGCAATACGTTGATTACCTCCTCCTCGGTAAGCCGGTCGAGTCGAAAGACAGCAATTTGATTGTCTGGTGATACAGTCTTGAGATTTTCGTAATCATTCACTCCAAACCAGTCTGCCTCACGACAGGACAAACGAAAGCGCGGTTTTCCGAGTTGCAGAAGCTTGCTGCGAACCTCATCAAATGGCTTGCGGCCATCAATGCCTCCAATTCGCATTTCGTCGAGCGCATCTAAAAATAATGTTGAGTCTTTGTATTCATCCATTTTGTCGAGAGTCAGAAAGTCACGAACCGAGGTCAAGTGACAACCTGATCGCTTTCCCTCAAATTTAAAGGTTTCCGTCTTGCCCGAACCCGGTTCTCCAAGCAGCACATAAGCATCATGTTTACGCAGATCCTCGAGCCTATATTTTTCTCCATCATTGCGCGGATTGTGGCCATAAGACTCTTCATTGATGCGCGTACAGGTGCGCGGAGCGAAGTACTTCATTGTTCTTCAAGCGATTCCGAAACAGGAGTAGCAAGAAACTGCGCAAGTTCAGTAGAACTTCCGCCGATCGAGACACGACTGATTGATCGATCGGGAGTTGCGAACTGTTTCTCAAATTCGCTGAAACCCTTGGACGAAATCGGGCTTGAACCGCTTTTCACTTCAATCAGGCTGATCCTCTTACCCCGAACCAGTACGAAATCGACTTCGTAATTGTTTTTACGCCAGTAGAAAAGATTGGCGTATGAACTGCGAGTATTCAAAAGGTGTGCTCCAACTGCACTCTCCACCAAGCGTCCCCAAAAAGTGCGGTCTGCTACCGCTTCGTCGAAGGTGTACCCAGAACCCGAAGACATCAAGGCGGTATTATTTACATTGAGTTTTGGGGAGGAACTCCGGAGTATCTTGTTCACCGAAAACTTTTGCAATCCGGTTACCAGTTTCACTTCGGAGAGCAGATCGAGATAACGCGCCAAAGTGGTCGTGTTACCTGCGTCCTGAAGGGGGCCGAGCATCTTGTTGTATGAAAGCTCCCGCCCGGAGAAAACTGATGCCAATTCAAACAGATGCTTCATCAGGATCGGCTTTTCGATTTTTTGAATCGCTAGAATATCCCGTTCAATACTGGCTTTAGCCAGTGAATTTAGAATGTAATTTCGCCACCGTTCTTCATCGGCAATTAACGATGCTCCGCCCGGATACCCGCCGAAATAAATGTATTGATCCAGATTAAAGTCGAACGCCGCAGCCATTTCAGCGAATGACCAGTGATTGAGTTGTATGACCTCAAACCTTCCGGCAAGACTGTCGCTCACGCCCTTTTGGATCACAAGAGGTGCAGATCCTAGAAGCACAACGTGCATCTGAAGCCCCTCTCGTCGGTCGGCATCCCACAACCCCTTTACGACTTCCGACCAATTTGGAATTTTCTGGATTTCATCGATTCCAAGAATGTAGCCGGAATCTGATCGCCTGGCTTCTAATCTCGCTAATTCCCACACCCGCACAAGCCATTCAGCATCAGGGCGACTTATACGAGACGATTCGGGAAGTTCAGATCGATCGTTTGCGTCGCTTAGGACATTCCTGGAAGTTATGCCTTCAATATAGAAATCCGGTTGATCAACCGGAACGTAAAGGTGAGGAGAATTGCACCCCTGAAGAGCTTGCAGCAATGCGGTAGTTTTCCCGCACTGACGAGGTCCTGTAACGACGATTATCCGTTCGGAAGGCTCGCTGAACCGCCCAAGGAAGGTTTTTTTGTATTGACGTTCGAATGTAATCATAATAATGTATAGCATTGAGTAATATTACTCAATGCTATACAGTATTATAGAACAAACCGGTCAAATAATCCAAATCGATCAGTGTTTCAGACCATTTTCTATCTGTGGATTGGGGAATAGAAAACACCGTATTTTCGGAATATAAATCCTATAACGCCGATTATGTTGACGAGATGGATAGAACAACACCTAATCCAAACTTTGGACGAACGCCCCGCGGCAGTACTCGTTGGAGCTCGCCAAGTTGGAAAAACTGCACTCGCGAAATCCGTTGCGCAGTATACGAACTCGGTCTGCATTGATCTTGAGAATCCAAATGACTTGCTGATGCTGACTGACAGTCTGTCATTCTTCGAACTCCATTGCGACAAGCTGATTATTCTCGACGAAATCCAAAGAACCCCGGAAATATTCACAATCATTCGCGGGGTCATTGACCGAAATCGTGCCGAGGGCGCAGAAACAAACAGTTTCTCTTTCTGGGCTCCGCATCAATGCAATTGCTTCGCCAAACGTCCGAGAGTCTCGCTGGCCGTATCAGTTGCCTTGAATCGCACGGACTCAACGCAATAGAAATGTGCATTTGGGCTGATATAGGCAGAATTGCACAATATCGTCAGTGCTGAAAACCGGAAACTGCATACAGTGTCAACGACACCCGCCAGTTTGATATAAATTGGGGGAGTCCAACCTATGCAGGTGTAATCCCAATGAAAGCATCAGACCTTTTTGTCACATGTCTCGAAGAAGAAGGCGTCGAATACATATTCGGTGTGCCCGGTGAGGAAAACGCCGACTTCATGTTGTCTCTGGAGCCGTCAGACAAAATTCAATTCATTCTCTGTCGGCACGAGCAGGGGGCAGCGTTTATGGCTGAAGTCTACGGCCGGCTGACAGGACGCGTGGCAGGGTGTCTCGGTACGCTCGGACCGGGCGCGACGAATCTCATCACTGGAGTAGCCGATGGCAATATGGACCGCGCGCCGATGCTGGTTCTGACCGGACAAGGCGCTTCGACCAGGCTTCATAAGGAATCCCACCAGATCATGGATGTTGTTTCCATGTACCGGCCGGTGACCAAGTGGGCTCAGCAAATCCACCATCCCAACAATATCCCGGAAGTGGTGCGCAAGGCTGTACGCATTGCGCTCGTTGAGAAGCCAGGTGCAACTCTCATCGAACTGCCAGAGGATATCGCCAAAATGGATGCGACCTCTAAGCCGCTTGCACCAAAAAAACTACGCAGGGCAGTACCGGACGACGCCATCGTGAACCAAGCTTTCGAACTGATTCGCAACGCCAAGCGACCGATTATTCTCGCGGGAAACGGCTGCATCCGACGCCGGGCGTCAAAGCAATTGCGACTGTTCTGTGAAAAGACAGGGATCGGCGCAATCAGCACATTCATGGCTAAAGGGTGCGTCGATATGGACGCAGAATACTGCCTGTATACCATTGGACTGGGTGCGAAGGATCTGGTTGCGTGTGCACTGGACGCGTCAGACCTGATTATCACCCTCGGTTATGACATGGTTGAGTATCACCCTCACCTGTGGAACCCCGATCAAGACAAGACAATACTTCACATCGACTTCCTTCCGGCTGAGATCGATGAGCACTATCGTCCCGCAGTTGAGGTTGTCGGCGACCTGGCACACACATTGTGGATGCTCAACTCTCGAATTGATGCGATCGACATTCTCAACTTTGACTTGACACAGCAAGCCGCAACCCGAGCGGCGATGATGAACGATTTCGCTGAATTCAAGGACGATGACAGCGAAGGCAGGCTCAAACCCCAGAAAGTATTGTGGGATGTTCGCCAGGCAATGGGACCATCCGACATTCTTCTTTCGGATGTTGGCGCACACAAGATGTGGATTGCCAGACACTACCAATGCCATGAACCAAACACCTGCCTGATCCCAAACGGATTCTGCTCAATGGGATTTGCATTGCCAGGTGCCATAGCAGCCGACCTCGTGTATCCGCAACGCCGGGTACTTGCGATTTCCGGTGACGCCGGTTTCATGATGAACGTGCAGGAAATGGAAACAGCCACGAGACTGAATTCCAACATAACCGTCATGGTATGGGAAGACAATGCGTACGGACTGATCGCGTGGAAGCAGGACAATCAGTTCGGAAGGCACATCGATCTGAGTTTCGGAAATCCAGACTGGTTGAAACTCGCAGAATCATTCGGCTGGCACGGTCATCGGGTTGACAGCTCCGCTGCGCTTGCATCAGTTATCGAAGCAGCCTTGGACGAATCCGGTCCAAGCCTGATTGTAGTACCAATTGATTACGACGAGAACCCCCGATTGACGAGACGACTCGGCGAGATTGTCTGTCCGATCTGAAGTTCCCTTCAGCCGAACATTCGGGAAACCGCTGTTGCTGTTTCGCGTCCGGACAGATGCGCACCGTCAACTGTCGCCCAAAACGTCCGATGACATGCCTCGCCGGCAAAGAAGATTCGGTCAGCAACCGGTTGGCGAAGAACCTGTCGCATCGCGTAGGCACCCGGCCTGGCCGACGCGTACGAACCTAGGGACCAAATGTCATTGCCCCAAGCGGTTGCCGTACCCCTGCTAAAATTTCGTCTGACTGAACTGCCAAGCATTCGTTCCAGTTCACCCAGCGCATAGTCGACTTTTTCGTCGATACTGCGACTTGCCAGTTGACGAGCCCAATCACCGCCGACATCGCAATAGGCGATGCCTGTATCGGAAGCATTCGTGAGCGTGCCGAATCCCCTGCCATCACTTCCGATCTCAAAAAGGAGGTAGCCGTCTCTTCCCATGCCAAATACGTCTTCAGAAAACTGCAGTGCGATATGATCGTACAGCCCCATAGAGATAGCGTGGAACGATTCCTGTTTGCCCAACGGCAACTGAGGTGTGAATCTGATAGAACCTGAAGCCAGCACTCCAGTGGAAGTTGTCACGATGACGGCTTTTGTTCGCAACTTTCCGTTCGTAGTTTCCACAACGATGTCACTGCCGCTCCAGTCAATCCCCTTCACTTCGGTATTCAGGGATATTTTCAGATCGCGGGCGTAACGCTCGACTACAGCGCCATATCCCTGTCGGCATACAAAATCCTCACCGCCTCCTTCCGACTCCCACCAGTCAGCAGTAGAAAAGTCCGTGAGATCCTTACCCATGTCCCACGGACCCAAGACAAATTTTGCGGTATCGCTCCAGCGACCAGCAATGTGCTCAGTCGCCGTACTTACAGGAATGTCGTGGCCCTGGTCCGCGCGCACTCCTATCGCTCTTTCCAGTTGGCCGTAAATCTCGAATACCTTTTCGACCTTGTCGTGCGAAGCTTCCCGATCTTCGGTGAACAGACGGTAGGTCTCAGGCACAGGCTCAACATCAAAGCCGAAATTTCGCGCCAGAAAGTGATAAGGATTGCGCCTGCCATTGTGCAGCCAATGCGCTCCGGTGTCATAGGGCGCATTGAAAGTTGTCGTATCGGTGTGTACGCGACCTCCGACACGACTGCGCGCCTCCACAATTGCAACCTTCCTTCTGTCTCCCAGCAGTACATGCGCCGCTGCGATTCCTGCGACTCCCGCGCCGACTATGACCACATCTGGATTACTGTCAAGCCCCGCAAACGCGCAGGACGGAAGAAATGCTGCCAACCCAGCCTTGACAAACTGTCTGCGCGTCACCACACGATGCTGTCGCAAAAATTCAGATGTGGCCTGCCAAGTGGTTGTCATCTTCTAGCATTCATCGGTTTCACAAGGCATCTCAGCTGCCCGCGGAAAAAAAACTTTGTGTCTGGTATCGGATCAGTTGCCAGCTTGACTTGCAGTGAGGGTCTTCTTTGCTGAATTCAAGTTCATTCTGGATTGCCAATTACCTGAACACCTTGACCCGGTAACTGGCAACATCAAAAATATACACTCATGACCTGGACAGAAAGTATCAATCCAAGTAACAGCAGAACGACCTTGATTATCTTTCGAAACATAATCAAGTTGATTTTGTCGTGCAGGATGTTGCCGAGCAATAGACCGACTGCCGCGATCGCAGCCAGCGGAAGAGTGTAAAGTGCGATACTGAAATTGAACGTGCCAGCCGCGGAAAACACAGCGAGCTGTGCCGCCTTGCCTGACAGGAAGCACATGTTCATCACCTGCACCATCACCGTCTTCGCCCAACCCGCCTCAAGTGAGTAGACAATAAGAATCGGAACCATCGTATTGGTGGAGCCGGCCGAAAACCCTGCAATCAGACCAAAACCCATATTGGATGCTTTCGGATGCTTTCGAACACTGCCGAGAGACTCATGCCTGATCCGCTCAACGATGATATACAGAAAAATCAGCAATGCGAGCAACATCTTAAACGGCGTAGGATCATTGAGCACAATTACGTAAGCCCCGAAAATTGATCCGATCAGACACCACACCGCCAAAGGCCAGTATCGTCCCAGACTGACACTCCAATTGCCTCCTCTGGCGATGCTGATCAGATTCACGGTGACTGTCGGCAGCAATGTAATCAAGATTGCTGTCCGAAGATCTATGAAGGTAGATAGGATTGCGGTTGACAGCAAGGGAAAACCCAGGCCGATCGAGCCGTGAACAAATCCTGCGAACAAGGCAATTGCCGCGAAGATTCCGAATTCGGCGATTGTAAAGGTCTCAAGCATCACTTACAGGCGAGGGGTTGCAGTATCCACCTGGCTTCAAACAACGAATTTCAGTAAAACCGGTTTACGTCACTCGATTTTACGAAATACGCTCATTTTTCGCGATCGCCTTGACGGTTTCGATTAGAATCCTTGAGCAATCAGTTCAGAACTGAATCAATGAAAAAGATTTCTCCGGCCGACACATTATTTTTGCTCACGGCAATATTGCTGACGGCCCTGACAATTTCCATTTTGTACGCAGACGACGCCCCCGCGGTCCGAGTTCTTACCGACAACGCAATTGAAGTCAACGGTGAGAGGATCATATTGTCCGGCATTGCCATTCCGACCGCCACAGTTATGTGTGAGGCAGAAGAAAAGCAATGGCCGTGCGGCGCTTCGGCAACCTTGCGACTTTCTTCAATACTGAAAAGCGCTCTGTTGTCATGTGTCCGCCTCGAAGAGTCCGCAGCCCTGCCATTGGCCCGTTGCGCTAATTCACAGTTCGACATCGCTGGGCAGCTGGTGATGGAGGGTTGGGCGATCACCGTGGCCGACGATTCGGAATACGCCACACAGGAGCGGTATGCCGAGCAAAGACAGCTCGGTCTTTGGCGCGACGGTTATTCTCCTCCACAACATTGGCGCAGGTATCCGGACTCGGAGTTTGACTTTGTCAAGGATCTACAGTGCAGTATCTGTGCAGTTCGAAGACAGTAAGCAAGTCGGACAGCACTGTGTCTACACTGCTCCGACCAATGCCAACAGAGCCTCCAGGTTCTTGACTTCCGCTTGCGGGCGTGCAGGCAGCCGGTCCAGTTGCTGACCGTAGCGGTTGCACCACACTACCTGAAATCCAAAGTGTGCCGCACCAATGGCGTCCCAGCAATTCGACGACTGAAAGCTGACTTCACTTGCACTGACACCCAGATGATCACAAGCGAGCTGATACACGACTGGAGCCGGTTTGAAGATTTTCGCCTCATCGACCGAAATACAAACATCAATGCAGCTCGCCACACCTGAATTGGCGACGACCGGATCGAGCATGTTCGGAGAACCGTTGGATAAAATCGCAGTTTTCATGCCACTGTCCTTCAATGCCTTCAGAACTCTTGGCACCTCCTCAAAACAGCTCAAATGGAGATAGGCGTTCATCAAGTTGGTTCGCAATTCGTCGTCTTGCACGCCGTGAGCGGCAAGCGCGTAATCCAAAGCATCCCGGGTAATCGTCCAGAATTCGTCGTAGTCATCCATCAAGCTTCGCAACCAGGTGTACTGAAGTTGCTTGGAACGCCACATCTCCGATACGGACTGCTCCAGCTCACCAAGATTATGACTATGCTGCGCGGCTGCCGAGTGAACGTCGAACAATGTCCCGTAGGCATCAAACACACAGGCTTTGATTCCGGTAAATTTCCTGTTCATGAGGTTTCTCCCTGTTGGGTTTTTGAAGGTGGCAGAGAATAGGTGCATGTCACGTGGGCTACAAGTTTGTTTTGCTCACTGCCGTAAAGATCGACCGAACCGACCGCAAGTCGCTTGCCGAGTTTCATGAGTTTTGCCACGGCAACAATATCACCTGGTTCCGGACGCAACAGAAAATTGATATTCAGATTGGTGGTCAGCGCCATCTGAACCCGCTCAGCCTTGCTCATGATCGCTCCCCACATCGCGAAATCCGCCAATGCCATCATGATCGGACCTGAAACTGTACCGCCTGGTCGCAGATGGTCGTCCTTGAACACCGCGCGAACGACACATTCTCCCTGATCCACTTTCTCAATGACAAAACCGAGTGTCTCCGCCAACGGCAACTGGGTCCGGGCAATCTCATTGAATTCCTCGACGGTGAACTCGGACATGAATTTGTCTAACCCCCAGGCGAACTGTAAAATACCCGATTCATATCCCAAATTAAATCACATCATGACAGTTTCAACATCGCAATCAACCGACGCGCCGATGCTCTATCGAACCGACTCCGACTCGGTTGCCACCATCACATTGAACAGACCCGAGCAGTACAACCCGCTGTCCTGGGAAATGCTGACCACAATTCAGGACACCTTGGACAGTATCGCCCAGGATGAATCGATTCGGGTGGTCATATTGGCCGCCAAGGGTCGGGCTTTCTGCGCGGGACATGATTTGAAGGAAATTCGAAGGCATGACGATGATGAATTTTCCAGAGACCTGTTCGCCAAGTGCAGTCGGATGATGCTGACCATGACCCGGATACCCCAACCTGTGATTGCCCGTGTTCAGGGAATTGCTACCGCCGCTGGTTGCCAGTTGGTTGCCAATTGCGACTTGGCGATCGCCTCAACGCAAGCGCAATTTGCGGTTTCAGGCATAAATCTCGGGCTTTTCTGCTCCACACCCGGTGTGGCACTGAGTCGAAACGTGTCACGAAAAAGTGCATTTGAGATGTTGCTGACCGGCGAGTTCATTAATGCCGAACAAGCTGTCGAAAAGGGATTGATCAATCGGACGGCTGAGCCTGACCATCTTCAGGAAGACACCATGAAGTTCGCCCGCAGCATCGCTGAAAAGCCGCGCGAAGTGATTGCCCTTGGAAAGCGTCTTTTCTACGAACAACTTGATCAGGGTCTTGAGTCTGCATATACGATTGCCAGTGATCGGATGGCCTGCAATCTCGGTTTTCCGTCGGCAGTTGAGGGTATCGATGCGTTCATTGGAAAAAGAAAACCATCCTGGCGCTGAGCCTGAGCAGATTCGTCACATTCTCACGTAGTCGCCTGGTGCATTGCAGATAACCTGGTAGCCGTCATTGCCAGGCCGACGGGCTTCGACCTGATCACCACTGAAACGCCGAATCCATTTCTCCCACTGCGGCCACCAGGATCCTTTGCGGTAACTCGCCTGCTCCAGCCATTGCTCCGCCGTCTCTGGCAACGGTCTGGCACTCGTCCAAAACCCGTATTTTTCCCTAGTTGGCGGATTGATGATTCCCGCAATGTGGCCTGATTCGCCAAGTAGAAATCTGGATTTCCCGGAGAATATCCTGGCTCCGCTGTAAGTCGAGCGCCAAGGTGCAATGTGATCCATCTGTGTCGATACGAAAAATGTCGGCGACGTCACTTTTGACAGATCGATTGGATTACCAAGAACCTCCATTCGGTTCGGCTGGCTCATCAAGTTTTCAAGATACATCGTCCTGAGATAGTAACTGTGCATGTCAGCGGGCATGCGCGTCGAATCAGAATTCCAATACAGCAAATCGAAACTGCCGGGGCTTTTGCCCAGCAGATAGTTGTTGATGACAAAGTGCCAGATCAAATCATTCGATCGCATCATGCTGAAAGTCGAAGCCATGGACTTGCCATCCAGATATCCCTTGTCGCTCATCATCTTCGCCAGCTGGCAAACGCTTGCGTCGTCCACAAAGACACCCAAATCACCCGGCTCGGCAAAGTCGATCATGGTGGTGAGGAAAGTTGCGCTGGAAATAAAGTCTTTCTGATCTTCCCCAGACTTCAGGTAGCCGAGCGTGGAGGCGAGCAGGGTACCGCCAAGACAATAGCCAATCGCATTGAGTTTGTCCTGTTTTGTGATTGCGCGAATAATCTCGGATGCCCACAGTGGACCACAATCCACATAGTCGTCATAGCCTGTGTGACGGTAGGACTCATCCGGATTGATCCAGGAAATCACGAACACCGTGTACCCTTGTGCGACCAGCCATCCAATGAACGAATTTTTCTCCGACAGATCCAGAATGTAAAACTTGTTGATCCAGGGTGGAACAATCATGACAGGCCTGGAATACACCTGTTCGGTGGTCGGTGAGTATTGGATCAGTTCGGCAAGTCTGTTTCGTGCAACGACCTTGCCAGGCGCAGTCGCGATGTTTCGCCCCAACTCGAATGCATCTGACTGCGTCATTTTCACGCCGCGACCAGCCTCAAGGTCGTCCGCAAAGTTTTCCAACCCCTTGACCAGACTTCGTCCTTCGGTCTTCCTGGCTTCTTCCAGTACATCAGGATTCGTGAAAGCGCAGTTGCTTGGCGCCAGAGAGTCTACCCACTGTCGCAGATAGAAATCCAACTTTCTGTTGTCCTGCGCATCAAGGCTTTTGTTTGTACCGAAAAGCCCCTGCAGATATTCAGAGCCGATCAGATAGGACTGCTTGACCACATCGAACCAAAGATCCTCCGTCCACTGCTGTGTTCGGAATCTCGAATCTTCCGCGGACGGAGCAACAACCGGTTCCGGTGAACCGTCATTTAGTTTCTCGACGGTATACTGTGCGAGTGACGTAAATTTAGTCATGGCGTCAGTATGCGCGGCGACGAGCCTGTCAGGCTCAAGGACGTTACCGAACGCCGCCCTCGCGAACAGCGTGGTGATCGACAATGAATAAGCGGCAATATCCGAGTGGTCGGTTCCGGACATCATGGCTTTGGCGATGCGTGCATATTGTCGGTTCAGTTCCGCCATCACAGCCAGATGATTCTTTGACACCGCGCCGGTTCCCATATCCATTTCCTGCATCGTATTTTCCGTTTTGCGTTGCAACATTATCGTTGGCGGAATATCCAGTCCCAATTCCGCACCGCCGATTCAGTTATCCGTCAGTCCCATTCCTTTTTGTGGGGACTTTCACTTTCGCCTGCCCCTTCAGCACGACAGTACCTTCTACGGTACAACGGGTATCGAGAATGGCATATGGACGCTCTGGGTCCAACTCAACAATTTCCACCCGGGCCACCACCGTATCCCCTACCCGCACGGGCACGGTAAACTTCAAGCTCTGGTCCATGTAGATGCACCCCGGGCCGGGCAGCTTTGTTCCAATCAGTGTCGAAATCAGACTCGCTGTAAGCATGCCGTGCACTATGGGTTCGCCAAATTGTGTCCGCTGCGCAAATTCCCGGTTTTGGTGCAGAGGATTTGTATCCCCGGAGACTCCGGTGAACATCAGCACATCCGCGTCGGTCAGTGTCTTGCCGTAAACATCAGTCATACCGACTTCGAGATCTTCAAAATAATAACCATGAAGTTCGTTGAGAGTTTGATGTTCTGTCATAAATATAGTCCTTTATATATTTGATATGTATACATATTATTAAGTTATCAGGTCGTGATGCTGTTTCAATATAATGTTGGTCACACAAGCATTTCCCAAAAATAGCCAATCATTGCGGGCAGTTAGGTTTCGTGATTTCCAAATCAAGTTCATTCGAAACAGATCTTGATCAGAATAGAGCGAATTTCGTTCCTCTGTCACCGCTCGGGTTTCTGAAACGAAGTGCTCAGATCTATCCTGATCACCCATCGGTGATTCACCAGGAAATCCACCATACTTGGTCGCAGACCCATGCGCGCTGCAAAAAGCTGGCATCTGCATTGATTGGCTGCGGCGTAAAGCCTTCTAGTACAGTCTCGATCATGGCACCCAATACGCCGGCGATGTACGAGGCCCACTTTGGTGTGCCGATGACCGGCGCGGTACTCAACACCATCAATGTCCGACTGGATGCGCAGACCATCGCCTTTATACTCGACCATGCCGAAACAGAGGTTGTCCTAGTGGATGTCGAGTTTTCCAAAGTCATGGAGGCTGCTCTTGGCAAGGTAGATCGTGATATTACGGTGATTGACATATTGGATGATGCGGTGCAACATGAAACCCTGCTCGGAAGTATGGATTATGAGACCTTCATAAGTCAAGAGGAAATTAATCCGGCACTCGAGCATCCCGTGGATGAGTGGGATGCCATTGCGTTGAATTATACGTCGGGTACTACCGGCAACCCCAAGGGCGTTGTCTATCACTATCGCGGGGCTTATCTGAATTCGCTCAGCAACGCACTGAATTGGAAAATGCATCCGCACCCCACTTACCTGTGGACATTGCCGATGTTTCATTGCAACGGCTGGTGTTTTCCATGGACCATCGCCATGCTGGGTGGTACCAATGTCTGCTTGCGCAAGGTGGAGGCGGCAGCAATCTACAATGCAATAGTCGATCTCAACGTCACTCACTTCTGCGGCGCCCCGATTGTTTTGGGTCTGGTGGTCAATGCAAGCAATTCGGAACGCAGACAGTTCGATCATAAGGTCGAAGTCATGACTGCAGCCGCGCCACCGCCGGCAGCCGTATTGGAAAAGATGGAGCAGTCTGGATTTCATATGACGCATGTCTACGGTCTGACAGAAACCTATGGACCATCGGTGGTATGCGAATGGAAAGACGAGTGGAATGCATTGGACTGCGGGCAGCAGGCAACCCTGAAGTCCCGTCAGGGAGTGCCCTACACCGCGCTCCAGGGTTTGGAGATCAAGGATCCAGACTCAATGGCCGATGTCCCGGCTGATGGCAAGTGTCTGGGTGAGGCCATGTTTCGAGGCAATATCGTGATGAAGGGTTACTTGAAGAATCCCAAGGCGACAAGCCAGGCATTTGCGGATGGTTGGTTTCATTCCGGAGATCTCGGAGTCATGCACCCTGACCACTACATCCAGCTCAAGGACCGCTCAAAAGACATCATTATTTCAGGTGGAGAGAACATATCGTCAATCGAGATTGAAGATGTTCTTTTCCGGCATCCAGCGGTGATGGAGGCGGCAGTCGTCGCGCTGGATGATGACAAATGGGGCGAGGTTCCCTGCGCTTTTGTTCTCCTTAACCCCGCGTATTCCCCACCCCCGACCGAGGACGATCTGATTGAGCACTGCAGAAACAACATGGCGCGATACAAGGCACCCAAAAAGATTGTTTTCGGTGAACTCCCGAAAACGTCGACCGGAAAAATCCAGAAGTTCATCCTGCGAGAGCGTGCCAACTCATGAAGAGTAAGAACATGATCCGTGTAGACTGCTATTTCGACTACATTTCTCCGTTTTCGTATCTTCTTCACGAACAACTTCATCGTCTGCCGGAGAACACATCAGTCAACTACATTCCGGTATTGTTCGCCGGGCTTCTCAAACATTGGGGAACCATCGGACCGGTCGACATCGCAGCCAAGAAAACCTATACGTATCGCCACTGTACATGGCTGGCGCAGCAACTGGACATACCTTTCAGGATGCCCGACTCCCATCCGTTCATTCCACTACCCTATCTGCGCCTGACTATCGCCAAGAGCAATGACGAAGAGCTGATCACACAAATATTCCGGGCGATATGGGTCAGCGGACATGACCCTGCGACCGATGCCGGTCGACAAGCCATCTGGAACGAAATCGACGTGACCGATGCGGACAACCTTTCCACAAGTACAAAGGTTAAACAGGCATTGTTCGACAATACACGTCAAGCAATCGAGCACGGTGTATTCGGTGTCCCGACACTGATTGTCGATGGAGAACTGTTCTGGGGCTTGGATTCGATGAATTTCTTGTCGGACTATCTCTCAGACCGCGACCTTTTCGAGCGTTCTGAGATGAAACGTCTGGAGAACATCTCATCAGGAATCGATTAGGACCGTTGCGCACATCGAAAATACATCAGCTTTTTGCGCCAGGCATCCTGCAATCGATTCGCAAGGTCAATCCTTGACCATGACATACGCTGGCAATCAGATCACCGAGACCAAAACCCATTGCATCCACGGCGACAGGTAAACCGACGTCCTTTCACCGACGCGGATATCCAGAGACTTGAACAATTCAATGGCAGATATGGACCGCAAGCTGCCTTGCTCAAGATTTATTTGGATTCGGAGGTATTGGGTTTACGCACGAGAAAGTGGTACATTGGGGTGAAAATTCCAGTCTCTCCGCTTGCAATCAACGCGTCCGCAATTGTATTCAACATTGTACTGACCGCTGTTGAACCTTTAGGAAACATCCGGACTTTCTCGCCCACTCTCAAGGTCAAGTTGGTCAGGGCTCTTCCGACTGTTGTGCGCGAAATACTCGCTAGACTGAAATCACCCGTCGACTGCAAAGCGAGATACCATGGAGTTTCCGGATCGGAATCAAACGCAAGATCGCGTACTTCAAGAACTTCAAAACCGGCGGCAGACAGGGCCTCGGGAAATTCTGACGTCATTGCAAGATCAGCTATCCCACCCCCTCTCTCAATTCTCAATTTGATCTGCTGGTGTCTTTCAGACCCAGGATCGAATTTCTCGGTCATGCACCAATCGCTCCGTGTAAACAGGGCGCCCGGACGCAGTACGCGAAAAATTTCCTTAAGAACTGCCACCTTGTCAGGGGCATGGCATAAGGCTTCGATCGAGAAGGCGCCGTCGAACGTATTGTCGGACTCTGGAATCTGCATGAAGTCGCCGTGGATGAAACGACACAGCGATTCGACGTCTTGCGTGTTTGCCTTTGCGCGCTCAATCTGGTAGGCGTTTATGGTAATTCCAACGAAACTGGCACCGCTGTAACGCGCCAGAGTTCCCATTGGACCCCCAACGCCGCATCCCGCATCAAGAACAACCATTTCCGGCTTCAGCGACAATTTGTCCGCTAAAAGATGTTGGAATCTTGTTATTGAATCCTTAAAGCTTTCGCCTCTTCGACGAGGCGCGAAGTGAAAGGAAGAACCCCAGGCAAACTCGTAAAAGTCAGTGGCTATATCATAGTATCGAGAGACGAGTGATCCATATTCTTCCTTTCTGTGCGCCAACCCACCATCATGAATCTCAGCATATCCGTCAACCACGGATTTAAGCTCATCTGATTCGACATCGGCAAGTGAACTTGTACCAGAAAGTTTGTTGGGGACAAAAGGTAATCGAATTTTCGGCCGGGATGTCATTCTATACAATTGGACTTCGAGCAGTGTAATGGCGTTATTCTAGATTGGAAGCTATGGAGAATCAAGACATTGCTCCCGTCCGGCATGCCAGGAAAAACAGTTGCCGAAGCAAATTTCAGGTCGATTCTGCCACCACCGGTTGAAGTCTCCCATACCCGCATTGCAAGAGTGCTTTGTTCTGCGATCCGGACTAGGGCGTAAACGTCAAAACACTGATGAACCCGAAATCAGTCCTCAGCGCGGTTGCATTCGAATCGCACCATCCAGCCTGATCACCTCACCGTTCAGCAACTGGTTTTCCAGTATGTGCTCGACCAGTCGGGCAAACTCCCCCGGATCACCAAGCCGCTTTGGAAATGGCACCTGATTCGCCAGACTTTGCTGAACCTCTTCGGGCATGCCGAACAATAACGGTGTAGCGATCATTCCAGGCGCAATTGTCATCACCCGGATTCCTGCACTTGCGAGTTCCCTCGCTGCCTGTATCGTCAAGGCAACAATCGCACCTTTGGAGGCACTGTACGCCGCCTGTCCGATCTGACCTTCAAATGCGGAAACCGAAGCGACGTTGATAATGACGCCGCGTTCGCCGATCTCATCCAATGGTGGTTCATTGCGTACTGCGGTGGCCATAAGACGCATTGCATTGAACGTCCCGATCAGGTTGACATCAATAACCCGTCTGAAATCCTCAAGCGGCATGGCTCCGTCCCTACCAACGATTCGCCTGGCTGGGGCTATACCTGCGCAATTGATAAGGATACGCGCCACGCCGTGCGACTCGCCGGCCGAAGCTATGGCGCCAGCCATGCTGTCAGCGTCCGTTACATCACACGCAACGGCCAGACCACCGATCTCGTCGGCGATTTCACTTATTCTGTCACCATCAATGTCAAGCAGACCGACTTTGGCCCCGTGCTGTGCCAGAAGTCGTGCTGTCGCCTCCCCCATTCCAGATGCCGAGCCTGTCACCAAGGCCGCCGACCCATCAATTCTCATCGTAATCCCCCAATACGCAGTTCCAATTTCGAGATGAATTGATTAAACAGCATTTCAACGGAAAATGCATGTAAGTTCCAGATGTCATCGCTGCTTGTCACTTCCAATCCGACCGATTTCAATGATTCAGTTGCGATCGGCTGATTGACTCACCTTGCATCACTCAACAAAGTAGCGGTTAGCGTATGGAACCTCTGTTCACAGCGGCAACAGCCAAAGTTTTGTGTATACTTTTTCTATATTTCACCTTCCAGCATATCCTCAAGTTCAAAGTGAGCATTCCGAATGTAATTTCAAATCCAGGTCAGTGCCCGGCACAAAGCGAGACTATCCCGCCCGGAAGTTATTGGCACGGAGTTCTCACGGAAGGAAGTTTGCTGAGGATTATTGACGTACAGGGTCAACAAGGTGTTGATTTCCTTTGTTATAACGCAAATAATCTTGAAGAAAGATATCACGCTCCCAATACCATCAAGGCAGCACAGAGCATTCACATTTCGAAAGACTCTGTCCTCTACTCCGATTATGCCAATCCCTTATTGACCTTGGTTGAAGATACAACACCGGGCGGACACGATACAATAGCCGGTTGCTGTTCTTCCTGGAGCAATCAGATGCTGTATGGAGTTTCAGATGTGCCCGGTTGTCGGGAGAGTTTTCTAAGTGCACTTTCGCATTACGGGCTGGGATGGCGCGATATCGTTCCAAATATCAACTTCTTTTGCTCGGTCCCAGTCTACGAGGACGGACATACGGAAAAATCGGTATTCGAACCCGGAAAATCCATTGCTGGGGACTACGTCACTCTGCGAGCTGACACGGACGTACTTTCAGTAATTTCAAACTGCCCGCAGGTCAACAATCCATGCAACAGCGAAAATCCGACAGAAGTTCGAGTGGAAGTTTACCGACAGTAATTCGTGCCTTTCAGCTAACTTGACGACGTCAGAGAAATAAATTATGACCCAAGAGCGAGACTCACTCGAATATGACGTTGTGATTGTCGGAGCGGGGCCCTCAGGTCTTGCTGCCGGGATCAGGCTACGGCAATTGTGCATGGAAAAAGGCCACGATCTGAGTGTCTGTATATTGGAGAAAGGCTCAGAGGTTGGCGCGCACATTCTGTCCGGAGCAGTTTTACAGCCGACGGCCCTGAATGAACTTCTGCCCGATTGGAAGGAAACTGGCGCACCCTTGAACTGTCCGGTAACCAGGGATAAGTTCGTCATGCTCACCAAGAACTCAGCCTTCACGCTTCCAACACCGCCGCAGATGAACAACCATGGCAACTATATCATCTCACTGGGGAATCTGTGCCGATGGTTGGCAGAACAGGCGGAAGCGATTGGAATCGACATATTTCCGGGATACGCCGCGGCGGAAGTTCTCTATGACGGGAACCGCGTCAAAGGTGTCGCGACAGGAGACATGGGCATTGGAAAAGACGGACAGCCGACAGCCAACTATGCGCCCGGAGCAGAGCTGCATGCCCGACTGACGCTCTTCGCCGAAGGATGCAGGGGTTCTCTGACGAAAACGCTATATGAACGTTACCAGCTTCGCAAGGATGCACAACCACAAACTTTCGGAATTGGAATCAAGGAACTGTGGGAGGTTGACAGCAGCGTCCACGAACAAGGGTATGTCTGGCATAGTATCGGTTGGCCGCTGGACAGTTCGACCTATGGCGGTTCGTTCATCTATCACCTTGACAACAACCAGGTGGCAACAGGTTTTGTTGTGGGACTTGACTACGAAAACCCCTATCTAAGCCCATTCGAAGAATTTCAGCGATTCAAGCAACACCGGGCAATTAGGAATATTTTCGAAAATGGACGCAGGGTAGCCTACGGCGCGCGTGCGTTGGTAGAAGGAGGCTATCAGGCAATTCCGAAACTGACGTTCCCAGGCGGCGCCCTAATCGGAGACTGTGCGGGTTTTCTCAACACGCCAAAGATCAAAGGCACCCACACCGCGATGAAATCCGGAATGACTGCAGGCGAAGCCGCATATGAATACCTCGCATCGGACGCTCAAGGCGAGCTGACGGGCTACAGCGAAGCGCTCAAATCAAGCTGGTTGTGGAAGGAACTGTATCTCGCACGCAACATCCGCCCAAGTTTCAGACTGGGGAAGTGGCCAGGCATGATCTACTCCGGACTTGATTCTTTTGTGCTGCGCGGGCGTGCGCCTTGGACGTTTCGCCACCACGATGACCATAAGTCGCTGAAGAAGGCAACCGAATGTACTCCGATTGAATATCCAAAACCTGATGGCGTCGTCAGTTTCGACAGGAATTCGTCCGTCTATCTGTCAAATACGAACCACGAGGAGAATCAACCGGCACACCTGACGTTAAAAGATGATTCAGTCCCCATTTCTGTGAATCTCAAGGACTATGATGCGCCTGAACAGCGTTACTGCCCCGCAGGGGTATACGAGATTGTCCATGAAGACAACAGTCCGAAACTCGTAATCAACGCTCAGAATTGTGTTCACTGTAAAACTTGTGACATCAAGGACATGACTCAGAATATCAACTGGATCGTTCCTGAAGGCGGCGGCGGACCCAACTATCCCAATATGTAGTGGAAGTGGCTATATCAACCAACGGAGTGAGTACTGTGCCCTAAACGCTTCGCGAACACTGACATGACGCGAGCTGCGATGGAAAAATGAATATTCCCAATCAAGTCGGCAGGATATTGTGCAAGTTGGGATTGCACAAGTATCGTGTTGTTGAGATCAAGTTCGGATTTGGGACATCAGGCAAGGTGGAAATTGTCGAGTGTGAACGATGCGGGTATACGACCTCCCGTCTAGCAAAGTAATTTCAACATGACCGACGAGAATTCCGGCGCCAACCACCTGACACCAGATCAGTTCCGTCAATTGGGCTATCAGACAATCGATCTCATTGCGGATTACATGCGAGATATTGAATCGTATCCGGTCCGCTCACAAGTCGGTCCGGGGGACATATATCGAAGTTTTCCCGAAAATCCTCCTTTGCATGGAAAACCCTACAGTGAAGTTCTGGAGGAGATCAAGTCCGTCATCATTCCCGGACTCACGCATTGGCAGTCACCGTCTTTTTTCGCTTATTTCCCTTCGCATGCTTCCGGACCTTCGATTCTGGGTGACTTGCTGTCATCTGGACTCGGGGTTCAGGGAATGCTCTGGATTACAAGTCCCGCCTGTACCGAACTCGAAACCCTGGTCCTCGACTGGATGGTTGAAATTTGCGGCCTGCCGGGACATTTTCATTCCAGCCAGTCTGGCGGAGGTGTGATTCAGGATTCGGCCTCCTCGGCCACCTTGTGTGCTGCGATTGCGGCAAGAGAAAGGGCCCTGAACGCCAATCCTGATGCGGCACTGTCTGACCTGACAGCCTACATAACGGATCAGACCCACTCATCGGGAGAGAAAGGCCTCAAGATTGCAGGGTTCCGAGATGACCAAATCCGTAAAGTCATGGTGGATGAACATTTCCGAATGGACGTCGAACATCTTGCCGGTCGTATTGCAGAAGACCGGTCCCAAAATCGGATACCCACATTTATCTGCGCGACGATTGGTACAACTTCGTCGCTGGCGATCGACCCGATCCGGGAAATATCACAACTTGCCAATCACTCCGATATATGGATGCATGTGGACGCAGCCTATTCCGGCAGTGCGGCTGTGTGTCCGGAATTCCGATACATGTTCGATGGATTGGAAAATGTGAATAGCTACTGTTTCAACCCGCATAAGTGGTTGCTGACCAACTTTGATTGTGACATCTTTTATGTCGCCGACAAAAGCGATCTGATCAACGCGTTGACGTTTTCACCGGAGTATCTGCGTAACAGAGAATCATCTGCGGGAACGGTATTTGACTACAGCGGCTGGCAAATTTCACTTGGACGACGGTTCCGTTCCCTTAAGTTGTGGTGCGTGATCCACCACTACGGTGTTGAGGGACTGCGGGCGCATATCAGATCGCACGTCAAGCTTGCTGAACAATTTACGAGCTGGATCAGGGAAAGTGATGATTTCGAGCTGTTTCAGCCGACGTCATTGAACTTCGTCTGTTTCAGACATCGCGGCGGAGACAATAAAAGTCAACAGATTCTCGAAATGCTCAACAATTCAGGAAAGTTATTTCTGACGCATACTGTATTGAATGGACAGTATGTCATTCGTTTTGTACCCGGTGCCATACGCACGCAGTTGAGCCATATCGAATCCGCCTGGCAACAGATTCAGCAGGCTGCCCGCTCGTAGGCCGGATTGGCAGTTTCCATTGCGGAATCAGAATTTGCGGAATTCATTTCTCGGCGAATCCAATCACCATTCCCACGGCTTTTCTCCAACCCGCCAATAACCGATCGCGCTGGCTTGCGTCCATCGTGACGTCAAACCTCCGGTCACATTCCCAATTGTCTGAAATTGCTTCCAAAGTCGAGAACATTCCTATGTGCAACCCTGCCAGATAGGCCGCACCAAGAACAGTTGTCTCGGTACTGTACGGCCGATCCACCGGCAGATCCAGGACATTGCTCAAGAATTGGCAGAACCAGTCATTACGGGCCATTCCACCATCAACACGCAATCGTTTGAATTCATCGGCATCTGTGTGTGCCGCATTCAATAGATCAGCTGTCTGATAGGCAACTGATTCAAGTGCCGCTCGCACAATCTGTGCTCGTCCCGTATCCCTCGTCATGCCGAATATGGCACCGCGGGCACTTGGTATCCAGTGTGGCGCCCCAAGGCCGGTGAGGGCCGGTACGAGATATACGCCACAGTTATCTTCAAGTGATTTTGCGAGTTGCTCTGAATTCGCCGCGTTGTCGATAATTTGCAACCCATCGCGCAACCACTGGAGGGCAGCCCCGGCAACAAATATCGAACCTTCCAGCGCGTAGCAAGTTTTGGTACCGAGACGATAGGCTACCGTCGAAAGCATCTGATGTTGGGATTGGACTAATTCCGAGCCGGTATTGATCATCATGAAACACCCTGTCCCGTAGGTGCTCTTGACCATTCCAGACTGGAAGCATGCCTGGCCAATCAGCGCAGCCTGCTGATCGCCCGCCACACCGCAGATCGGTATCGTCTCGCCCAGTACGCGTTTTTCGGTCACCCCGAAATCATCAGCGCAGTCCAGAACTTGCGGCAGGCAATGTTCCGGTATCGAGAACAGTTCAAGCAGCTCCTGATCCCACCTTTGGCATCGAATGTCATACAGCATGGTCCTTGCCGCATTGGTGGCATCGGTTACATGTGACTTTCCGGCGGTCAGATGCCAGATCAGAAAACTGTCAATCGTGCCAAATGCCAATTCATCGAGCTCGGCGCGGTCACGTACACCGGAAACATTCTCCAAAATCCACGCAAATTTCGTCGCCGAGAAATAAGGGTCAATCAACAGACCCGTCTTGTGCTGTATGCGTTGAGTCAGTCCATCCTGTCTCAAAGACTCACAGTAATTCTCGGTGCGACGATCTTGCCATACGATTGCGTTGTAAACCGGTTCACCAGTCCTTCGATCCCAGACAACACTTGTCTCTCGCTGGTTGCTGATGCCGACAGCCTCAACTTTTCCCGATAGGGCAGAACACTTGTTCAATACTTCACGACTGACAGCCAAGGTAGTTTCCCAGATTTCTTTCGGATCATGCTCCACCCATCCGTCATCGGGAAAGTATTGCGTGAACTCCTTTTGCTGCGCGTGCAGTATGCACCCATTACGGTCCATCAAAACAGCTCGGGAACTGGTTGTTCCCTGGTCAATACTGAGGATAAGTGATTGCAATGCGGATCACTCCTGAAAATCCGTTGGCCAACAATTTGGTTTGCCACTCCTGCCTGCAACACGTTGACTCAGAGTCCGCGGTAAATTCAAACCACTCGAATTGGTCGGACATTTGAGTCGCCTTGGGTGTCTATTCGAAACAAACTCATCTCAAGCGGCAACATCAGCGGACTTGTCTGAGATGCCGACCAAGCCAATGGTGGAACAGGTTTCACTATCCGGCCTCTGCAGCCAAGCATCATTCCAGGCAGTATAGACTCGGCGGTATGAAATACGTTTGAAAGGTTGATGGTTGGGACTTCGTTCCACTATTCCACGGGAATTCCTCAATCGCTGCATCTTGCTGTACTGCGGTGCTATTGAACGAAAACTGAGAGTTTCCGACTCCGGTTGTCCAGACCATTGCTTGTAAAGTTACACTCATTCGCAGCAGGTCTCGTTACAATTCTGTGCGCGATAATCAGGTCACGTCCTCGTTTGCTGCATCTGGGACTGCTGTCAGACAGACGCTACGGCTTGACTGAAGTTCAGACACCCGTATCCTTGTCCATATTCTCGGTAACCGATTTAGCGAATTCCAGTCTCTGAATTTTTCCCGACGGCCCTTTGGGAAGGTCATCTGTGAAAAATATCTTGCTTGGACATCGAAAATCTCCAAGTTCCTTCCTGCAAAACTCAATCAGTTCCTCTTCGGAACATGTATGGTTGGCCTTGAGAACCACCCCCACTGCGACAATCTGACCATATGTATCGTCAGGAAGACCGAATGCTCCGGCTTCCTTGACCGAGTCATGATGGTAGAGCACATCATCGACCTCACGGGGAGAAATGTTTTCCCCTCCCTTGATGATCAATTCCTTGATTCGTCCAGTAACAAAAAAATAGTTGTCCTGATCGTAAAATCCGAGATCGCCCGTCCGGAACCAACCGTCATGGGTAAAGGAGGTCAGAGTTTCGTATGGAGCATTGAAATATTCAGAAAATACATTGGGGCCCCGCACGACAATCTCACCGATTTCATTGTTGCCAAGTGTTTTTTGTTCGTTGCTGATGATTTTCACCTCGGTTCCGCAAGGTCGTCCGACCGACCCAGGCTTCCGGATACCCAAAGGCATCCGATTCGCGAGAATGGGTGCGGACGTCTCCGTCAGCCCCATAGTCTCGATCATCGGAACTCCAAAAATCTCCTCGAAATCTTCGTGCATGCCGGATGGCATGGATGATGAGGCAGAACGAACAAATCTCAGCGACGCCACTTGTGCCCTTAACCGGGCATCATCCTTACTATCCCTTAATTCGTCCAGTATGTATTTGGCCATTGTCGGCACCAGGCTCACCCATGTGCACTTGTATTCATCGATGTGTGTACAAAACTTTGAGACGCTGAATTTTCTCGGCATGACAACGCGCGAACCACTGATAATCGGAGATATTGCTGTCACAACCAGTCCATTGATGTGGTAAAGAGGCAAAACACAGTACGCAATGTCATCAAGTGAAAGCCAATGTGCTTTTTTGACGTTATCTCCACCTGCAATCAAATTTGAATGCTTCAACACCGCGCCTTTGGGCAATCCAACTGTTCCAGACGTATGCAGGATCATAGCTGCCGACTCGCTTTTGATTCTGTGGCTCCTGAAATTGTCCGAACCTGGGTTGGTCACGGGCATCTGAAATCCAGTCGTGGTGTCCACATCAACAATCTGGATGTCCTTATCCAGCTCATCAAGAAGTGAATCCAGCAGTGGACGATATCGCTCGCTGACGAATACCACCTCAACACCTGCATTTGTCAATGCAAACAGTAGGTTTCGACGGCTGGCAACGACATTGAGCGGAACGATGACATGCCCGGAATACATCGTCCCCAGACACACAATCGTTGTCCAGTGTCCGTTTTCCAGCATGAATCCAACCTTGGTGGGCTCGGTGAATCCAGCATGCCACATCATCCGGCCAAATTCTTGGCAAAAACTCCTCAACTGCTCATAGGTCATGGTGAGATCACTATCGGGATCAATCAGGTAAATACGCGTGGCGTACGCCTTCGCACATCGAATAATTAATGATCGAATGGTATCTGACATCGTGAAAATCTCAACGCTGATATTGAGGATGATGGTTTCTGAGAAATTCCCCGAAAAGACTCTCCTCACTCGGTTTATCTTCTGGAATTTCCGTAGAAAGATGTGTGATGTTCAAAAAGTGCCGGTAGTTCAAATTTTCAGTAATGCTGTTTCCTCCCCAAGTGCCGCATCCCATGCTTAATGTAAAGTTCAATCCGCTGGTAAATCCCCCTCCGTTGCCGAAAGTGTGTGCCTGATTGACCAATACCCGAACGACATCCATTTCTTCGGCCAGCGAACGTGCGTGTTTCATATCAGTCGTGTGAATGCCGCAGGAGTGGCCACTGCCCTGGTAGTTCAGTATCTCTCTGACCCTGCTCTTTGCCTCGTCAAAATCCCGGGCACGATAGCAGGTCAAGACAACAGAGAGTTTCTCCCCGGATAACGGGCAGCCGATTCCGGTACCGGATTCCTCTACTACAATAAACTTCGTATCGCGCGGCGCTTCGCTCAAACCAAAGTGGCTGATAAGAACCCCGATGTCCTTTGCGATCAGTTCCCGATTCAGAACGCCATCATCTGACCATAACATTCGCTGAATACGTGCCTTTTCCTGGGTAGTTGCGATATAGCCGCCTTCCCGCTGGAATGCTTTCAGCATGTTTTGGTAGACTGAATCAAGAATAATCACTGAATTCTCGGACGAGCACGAAGTTCCATTATCAAATGTCTTCGACATCCTGATTCGTTCAGCCGCTCGTTCCAGGTCCGCGCTGGAGTCCACAATGACAGGCACATTGCCGACACCGACACCGATTGCCGGCGTACCGCTTGAATAGGCACCGCGGACATTGTTCTGCGACCCGGTTACCACAACCAGGTCGGCGGCTTTCATCAGCGCCTGGGTCGCCTCGCGACTGACAGGACTGGGCAGTATCTGCACGAGATCAGGAGGTGCTTTGACAAGTTCCAGCTGATCCCTGATCAGTTCAACAGTCCTATTGGTGGTATTCCAACCGGCCGGGGACGGGGCAACAATAATTCCGTTTCGGCATTTCACTGCCATCATGCATTTGTTGGCAGGGGTCGCGGCGGGATTCGTGGACGGCGTAACCGCTGCAACCACTCCCACAGGTTTGGCATACTTGACAAGCCCTTTGGCTGGATCCTCCCCAATGATTCCGACTGTGCGCACCCGCATCAGATCTCTCAAGGTTCCGAACGTCTTACGTTTATTCTTGACGATTTTGTCGCGCACATTGCCGAGTCGGGTATCTTCCACCGCCATGTTCGCTAGCTCAGCGGCGTTGCCATCCTCATAAATCGCCCACGCAATTGCAGTTACGATTTCGTCAACACGCTGCTGGTCCGCATCTTCAAGCTCAGACATAGCAAGACGTGATCGACTGACAAAATCTACAACAGATTGGCTGACTGAGTCATTCATTATTCTTTAGCAATCAGTTCTGGTTTGAAACTGGACGATCAATTATAAGTCCATCAACTGGCACATATGAGAACACAGCCTGCAAAAACAGGCATGTCCGTTTATCCAAAGTCAGTTGATTGAGGCAACTGGGTTTGTGGCGATGCGGTATCCATTGGGTCCTGATTGTAGCGTGGCGGAGCCGATTGGACTGCGCTGCACGCGGCGATACGGCGCAATTCGGGCGGATTTCGGGCACAGTGATCCAGTCGCTCCTTTTGTGAGGGGCAACAGGACAGGGGACTGACAGCTGGTGCCGTCAGGTCAATCGAGCAGCGACCTGATAATCAGGCTCAGCACCTCTTGCGGTCAGGCGGCGAAATACTGATTCGACAGGGGGATGTGTTCAAAGCGTCCCTGCAGGCAGATGATCGGGATGGTGTTTTGGTCGGCGCCGCGAGATTCTGCGGCAGGTTGCGCACCCGATGTGGCCTTGGCCGAGTTCCGGACCGCTGTCGAGGCGTCGCAATGCCTTCGAAGTCGAACTTAAGTGTCTGAAAAGACAGACAATACCCGCAGGAGAAAAATGGTGCCAGTCGCGCAGACAGCATCAACTTATCGAAATGACGGTTCGGCAAGTGCGTTCAAGGAACAGGAAAAGGCTGCTTTCGGTCAATAGCCCAACACGCTGTAGTTTCCATCCAATATCAACCGAATGGATACGTACAGACCCAAAAGTGCGCAAGCCACCCAAAATTTATTCAGTGCGAAAACGTATAGAAACAACTCGCGCTTGCTTAGGCGACTATGCCGTCCGACAAAAAAGAAACTCATCCAGTAAACTGACGTAACGTAAAACCATTGCCAGAAGATCATGGTGCCGACAATCCCCACGACCACTGCGGGCAAAAGCTCAACTGTATACAGCACGTACAAAGCCGCGGTCGGAATCAAGGTCGTAAAACCGTTGGCAACATCTGCACTGAACCCGAAAGTCTTTTGTTCAGCGTAAGAATCATCATAGCAGGAATAGGCAGCCCAGACATCAGCCCAAAGCGTCGTAGATACAATCCGTCTCAACGGAACTTTCATGACCAAAAATTCGACAGGCGGGTCTCGCTTCGAGCGACTGGTCCGTTCCCTCCAGTAATGCGTCCGGGTCGCGAGTGAGTCTCTGTGAATAAACAGGCAAATCTCCCAATAGCATATGAGCAGGTTGACCGTAAAAAACAGGCTGAAGATCAAGTAAATGATGTCAAAATTACCATGCAGGCTGTAACGGATGTAATTGCCGGCGAATACGAGCGAGGCGACAAACACCGCGATTACCAACCCAGTCGGCACAGCCCAACGCGGTGAACTTGTATCCTGATCGGACGCCAACGGTTTATCAGGTGAATCAGACATGGTTTGACAAGATGAACTTCCCCGCCAACTGAGGTGAAATTGATTTCGCTTGGTTATAGGTGCCGAAATGGAAAGAGGCTAAAAGGCTCTTCAATAATACGACAATCGATAAGGACGTTGCAAAGCGCACCCTTGCGTCGGTGTGGTCTTGATCGACAACGTTCAGCCAGGGTGCCGGGCGATGAAGACATGCTTTGCGAAAATCAGGTATTTGTCGGCATTTCATATATTCGGAAATATCATGGTGCATAAAATCAACAGCCTAACCCACGGACGTGAAACATAACTCAATCCCCATTCGAATGAGCCTCCTTCATACAACCGGGCGCTCCTGCCTGTTTCCGTAACGCAATACAGGTTTCAGAATCGCCGAACCTATGGCGATATTCGCTGCGCTGGACATACAGTCCAAGGGCATGTAGAGGAAAATACTGCCGGTACAGTGCATAGTCGAGCAGCGCAGTTCGGAAAAACACCCCTGCCATGTCTTGCTTCGGCCATGATCCATCAGCATTTTGCATACCCACCAGGTATTCGACCCCGCGCGATATCAGGTTCCACTGTGAACTGCCTGATTCCAGCAATCCAATCAGCGCCCATGCAGTCTGGATAACCTGACTCTCGTCATGCGCCACATAATGTCCAGACATGGCGCCACTGTAGTGCTCGCCCCATCCTCCGTCATCACGCTGTTTACTCAGCAGCCATTGTGACGCGAGACGCAAATCCGGGTCAGTAAATTTGACTCCGGCTGCACGAAGCCCTCGGATTCCAAACATTGTCCCGTAAATATACTGAATGCCCCACACACCTCGCCACGACCCGTGATTGGTCTGGGTTCGTCGAAGCCAGATTCCAGCTTTATCGATTGCATCGGCTATTTCGTTACCGGCAATATCCGGAAAATGCTGTCTGCACTCACCAAGTGCCGCCATACACGATGCTGTGCATTCCACAAAGGAGTGTTCTGTCATCGATTCGCCAAACATCTCGCTGGGATTGAGCCATTCCAGATCCGTGTTGGTGCGTTTCGCTTCATAGCTGCCAAATCCACCATCTTTATTTTGCGAGCGCAATATGAACTCAACTGCATCCTGAACGACCGAAGGGGCTGTACTTCCGCCCTGGGCCGCAAGCAGTCCAAGGACCGCCTCGGCGGTACAATCTGACACCGGCCAACCATGCCAACCGCCGGCAAAGCACCATCCTCCCTTGGGATCAGCCCGGAATGCCTCGCGATAGCCCTTGAAACTTTCCCTGATCTGATTCTGGTACAAGAACTCCGCGCCCGACTGCAATGCCTGCTCAACCGATTCGCGCCTCGGAATCGCAGCCAGTGCCTGAAGTGCAAATCCGGTATCCCATGATGCGCTTCTTGCTCCGGTTACCCGTAGCCCGGCATCCTCATCTTCCCAAATCCAGCCATCCAATTTCTTCATTGCCTGAACATAATCATCATCCGCCTCATGAAGCCAGACCGCGAGAATATTCAAAAGTCCGCTGACCGGCGAAATGCTGGTATGATTCGTGGTCTGAAGTTCCCATTTGATGCGTTGAAGCATATCGTTCACACATTGAGCACGGAGTCGCTTGCTGTGAAATCGCTCAAAAATCCGTGCGCCCGCGTACCCGACACGAAGCCATACACCAGGACGCTGGAAGAGGTCACCATTTCGTAACCGATTGCGGGCTGAAGCAAAATCCACAGTGTCATAGCCTTGTGGATACAATTCGTCCCGTAACGTCTCAATCAGAGGCGTTACAGGCAATGAGAACCGGTGTGAGTAGATTACCGACATCGCCATATAGATCAGCCGGGTATGACAGTACCAGTTTGAGGGGTGAAGCGCGAATCTGCGGGGCAGACGCCACAACTCTGGAATAATGACGTGCAGCCCGCGCCAGTCGTAAAGATTGAGCATCGCAAGCCAGAACTTCCCCCAGCTCGGAATTCCGAGAGTGCCTTCTTCTTGGATGAAACGAAGTGCCGCTGTCAGCAGCGGGTCGGATCGCTCCATACCCAGCAACCGCGCCGCGACATACACCAATGTTGTCACAAACAGACTGGGGGGCGAGTGATCGTGCATTCCCCAAACACCCTCATCCAGCTGACTTTGCTCAAAATATCGCACTATCCGACGCTTGCGGACGTCAGCAAGTGGCTGGTCCACAATATGGTGCAGCAGTACATATTGCGCGGTCAGCATGGGGCACCAGGTCATCTCACCTTCCCAGGATCCATCATCACCTTGAAAAGATACAAGCCGTGCTGCAGCCACTGTCAGTGCCTCATTCGCGTCAAATGTCGGGCTTGTTTTCGAAAGTTCATGCGATGGTTGAGAGGTCTGCGAAGACATCGACACCAAAAACGCCCGCGCCATGAGATTGAGCGCATGCTTGTGGCGCTCCTGATTGGCATCACCCGCCGTGCGTTGGACAATTACGCCCCGCACCAGCCATGACAAGCGGATTGCAAGCTCACCAATGACATTCAGCACCCTTCGCCAATCCTGCTTACGTAACGAACAGGGAAAATTGTTTTTGACAGCTCTCAGCACTGTCAAATAAAACTCGAACGACAGATTCACCACCGATGTGTCCCGACAGGCAAGCAAGTCAACTGTTCGCAACCGAGCAAAAGCATTGTTGCGCCAGCGACTGTATATCGATCGCCTCAATGCGACAGACTCGACCCGATGGTCAGAAAAAACCTCGTAAAGACCCATCGCCAAGAACTCTGGAGCTCTGCTAGCACGTACGCGCTGTTTCTTGAATTCGGCGAAGTCACGGCCTTCGGACAACGCGATCGCATCGCCGAAAGCAAGCGTCATGCCAACCGCTGTCATGGGATGATAATGGCCGGCCGCATCACCAATCAGCACCCGTTTCGACGTACCATAGAACAGTCGCTGTCTGATATCGTTTGCAGCATAGTGAAACGCCCCCTGCCGAAGCACCTTTTCAAAGTCGGTGCGAAGGGATTCAGGAAGCAGATCGATATAGGAATCCACCAGCATTCCGATTCTGTCCCGTGGAATCCAGAGGTCCAACGGAACGTCTATGATGATCCGAACACGATCCTCGTTCAGGTGGTACATCAATATGGGTCCGGGCCCACCGAGCAACACATGTCCGAATCCGACCTTTGGCAAACTCACGCCATCCAAAACTGCTCCGATCATTCGCGAGCATGACGTCGATTTGGTCAACAGGCCCAAGGACTTGCGCACTATCGAGTTGCGCCCGTCAGCCCCAACGATGCGGTCGGCATGTATAGTCTGATTGACGCCTTCGGTCGAGAATGTGACGCTCTCATCAGCAACCGAGCGAACACGCGCCGGACAGATGAAGTCGATATTTGATTGATCACGCACCGCGCCATGCAATTGTGTGACCAATTCCTCGTGCTCACACGTCATCCCCAATCCGTCGCTCAGATAAGGCAGTGTAATCGAATCGGAATTGTCTTCAGGAAAGATCACAAAGCCTTTCCCCTCAAAGGATTGAAGTTGTGATTCCGGGTCTATCCCGACTTTCCGCAGTATAGTCAGCGCCGGAGGGTGCAGCCACTCACCCGCGAGCCGTTTTGCCGCGTTCGGATTAGCCTCAAGCAACGCCACCTTCGCTCCGCCTTGGGCATGAGCGAGTGCACATACACTTCCCGCGGGACCTGCGCCTACGATGGCCACATCGTAGCGCGACGTCGTGAGGTCGCTCATTGAAATACGCTGCTTTGAGACCTTCTGCTGTAACGAACCGTGCACGGTAATTTGGGGCCTGTAACCCAGCTTCTGTAGTCAGGGGCTGGAATTTCAGATTCACTGTGAAAATCGAAACGGTCAAGCAGCACACTCCAGATCGCCTTGAGTTGCATGATCGCGAAGTGTTTGCCCATGCAGATATGCTTGCCACCACCAAATCCAATCAACGTATAGCGATGCTGTCGATCCTCCGCATCGGGCGGGGCGAACCTGTGTGGGTTAAACCGGTGAGGGTCGACGAATAGATGTGGCAATCGGTGTGATACTGCCGGCGACACCATCGCCAACGTACCGGCAGGAATAACGTAGTCCTTGTAATGCAGCGTCTTGAGCACCTTTCGTACCAGGATGATCAATGGGGGGTGCAATCGTTCACATTCACGCACTGCTCTTTCCAGCATGACCTGCACCTTGAGCGTATCCAGAGTCATCGCCCCGGTCGGGCTGTAGACATCGTTCAGCTCATCCCTGATCAGGGAGACATAGACATGATCCTGCAAAAGTTCCAGACAAATCCAAGTTGCCAATACAGCACTTGTATGGTGACCGGCAAACAACGCTGTAAGCAGAATGCCGGTAATCTCGTCATCACTCAAGGATCTGCCATCCTTGTAATGAGCGTCCATAAGCGCCTGCATAAAGTCATCGTGCCGGGCACCTGTGCGACGCCGCTCCGTCATGATCCCGGTAAAGAGCTCCGCGATGCATTTTCGTGCCCGGTCCCGACTTCGATGCTTGGGAGAGGGAAAATTCGGAAGGAAAAATCCCAGGGTGTTTATTCCGTTTTGCAGTTCATGATAAGCTTCGGCAAATTCTGAATTCAACCGCGAGCGGACTTCCGGTCCAAGCAGACAGCGGCTGGCAATATTGACTGTCAGCTCGTTCATCGCATACGGCAGGTTGATAACACCTTCATCGCCCATCTGATCAGCGAACATGCGGATTTCATCATACATCAGGGTGGCAAATTTTCGCATCGGGGAACCGCGAAGCGCCGGGTATAAAAAACCCAACTGCTCGGACATCAGTTCCGGCGAGACATCGTATGCGACACCGCGCCCAAAAATTGGCACCGTGAACTGATAGACAGCCTTGGCGTTCAACTCCTCTTCGGGCGTTTGGAAATAAAAATCATGGGCGTCAGTGCCGCTGAACAACACGACATCGCGGGTGCCAAGTCGGAATTTGACAAGCTCACCGTGTTCATCCCGGCCGCGGCCCAGCGTGGAAACCGGGTTTTTGACAAATTCAACCAGATTACCCAGCAACGGCCAACCGCCGCTGAGTTTAGGCACAGCAAGATTCGCCGACGGCGCGGGACCAGCGACTTCAGACGAAGGGACCATACAGAACCTCTTTCCTCAATATACGAACGGTACCATCGAATAACGTACCCGCTGTTTGTAATCCGACCACAATTCCCCGTACTTGGTACGACAGCGAATCTCATCGCGTCTGGAACGATGCAGTAACAAGCTTCCAAGCCACAACGGCAACAGGTAGGGAATCCACGAATCGAATCCCGCTGTCAATGCGAAAGCACAATAAATACAGATTTCCCCGGTGTAATTCAGGTGCCGGCCGATTCCCCAAAATCCCGAAACCAACAGTCGCCCGCCGAGAGTCTGTACCGGACGTCCCCAAATCTTAATGTCGGGATCACGCTTGAATCGATGCTTTTGCTCGTTGGCGCCGCGAAAAAGCCAAAATCCAAATACGAAAAGCGCGACGATCAACACTGCCGCCACATTGGAAAGCGGTTGGGTCGCATGTACCAACCACCATCCCACCAGACTGTAAAAGAAAGGAACCAGTACGTAATCGCCCCACACCAACATCCATCCGAATCGCTCAGAGATCATGTCCCAGGTGTGCACCATTCCATGCTCAAACTGAAAGTAATTAAACACGTAGATGAATGTGAACACCTGATAAAGCACCATGGCCAAACTCAGCGTGCCGTAAGTTTCATACTGTAACGCTGCGAACGACAGATTCAGCAACGCCAGTCCTATGAGCGAAGGGCGATAACTGAAAAACTTCAGATCCAAACCAAACCAACTCGGGTTGGACGTAACACCGAAAAAGTAGCCTTGCCAAAATCCTGATGAGGATTCACCGTTGCTGGTACCGTGAAAATACAGCCACAATGACAGCGCAAACGCAAACACATTTGCGACGATAAACAACGCGAAAAAGTGGGCAATCGCCTCACCGAGGGAAAACCACCCCAACATATGAGCGGTAACCACTGCAACAACCGTAATGAGAAACAGCGCAAGACCGTTAATCTTGTAAGCACGTAGCCTGCCATCACTGTCCGGACCTTCGATCTGGTGACCCGGCAGATACACGGAGCCAAGCAAAAGCACTGTGACAAAGACAAAGAATATCCCACCTGCCTCCAGCAGTCTGCTCAAAGACAGCTCGGTCAACGCGATTTGCAATTCAGTCGTTAACAACTGCCATACTCGCTTGTCGTTCCAAACATTCCTGCCATTTGCGCACTGTCACCTCCTGAAACGCTTTTACGACCGGATTGAACTCTATAGGAGGGGCATCCCAGTGTTCCTCGTACGCCCGCTGCTCGGCTTCCACCGCGTACTTGTCCTGCGCAAGCAAGGGGGCGATCAAAAATTGATTTGACAGGTTCATCACCGCATACATGGCGAATCGTGGAAATTTCATTGGCAGAAGAGGGATTTTCAGTGACTTGAAGTAAAACAGGAAAAACACCCGGGTCGTACGCTCGTTGATCGGCAGCACAAACAGCCAATGCTTGATACAGTCATCGGTATTGGACCACTGGTAGGGATACTGATAGCAAAGCTCCATGTAATTGGTGTTGATACTCTTGTGATCAACAAAATATCTGGAGAATCGTCCGCGTCCGACTTGGGTATCGTAGGACAGGTGCACATCATCACCGATGGTTTCAAATCCAATCAGCGTTGCATCATCGAACGGGCGGTACTTGCGATGCAGGTGCGCATGGGTAAAGTCACTGACATTATCGATCACCATTGAATGATGTGCGGCCCACGTGAATACAAGCGGTACGCAAGTCCACCTGTCGCTTCCCTCAAGTTCGGGAATTTCCGGCATCGGGGTCTGCTCAGCCAATTGTGATTCTCCCGGAAACAGCCATATCAATCCATATCGAACTCTTACAGGATATTTTGCGACTACCGGTTTCCCGGTCTTGAGTTTGGATGTATTGACGGCTATGTCTGCACGACAACCTTCCGGGTCATACGCCCAGCCATGGTATGGGCATACGAGGTTGCATCCGTCAACATCGCCAAGTGACAACTTGATCTGGCGGTGCGCACAACGATTTTCCAGGGCATGAAAGGAGCCGTCGGTGGCACGATAAAGTGCAATCGACTGCTTCCAGAAGACAACCTCGATCACGGTTCCCGGCTTGACGTTTCGCACCTGTTCAACGGCATACCAGTAGTTCGGGTCCATGCCAGCGGCGCGCACCTTCTGGCGCAAGTTGCCTGCATCCTCAAACAGCGGTGGCGATTGCCGCGACACAAAACCTGGTTCTAACTTCATGCAGAAATTCCCTTTGCAATAACTAAATTTGTTCTTCTGCCAAACCACTTTCCATTGGACTGGATACCGTTTCAAGTGGTTTTCTCGCCATAGGATTGGTAACTACCCCGCGGCGAAGGTAGTGAAACGCATAAGCTTCGTAAAATGCGTCCCGAATGGAAGTCGGCTGATAACCAAGTTGTTCCTTCGCCTTGGCAAGATTTGCATGTCGACGTCGTTTTAACAGGCGGATTGCACCGGGAGTAAACCTTTGCGGAAAACTCGGGTGCGCGCGGCTGAGGTAGAAGCTCGCCACTTCCGAAAACGCCAGCATCACGCCTGTGGGTATCCGTCGAGCCTTTTTGGGCACGCCTGTAACCTCCGCAAAGAGGTCAACAATTTCGGTAATCGTACGATATTCAGTGGAGAAGATGTACTTTTCGCCCGCTTTGCCGTGCCGCATACATAAAAGGTGACCTTGGACGATGTCTTTTGCTGCAACGAATTCGAAGCCGCCTTCAATGTAAGCACGAAGTTTACCGTGTGTGTAATCGCATAGCGTTCTGCCCAATCTTGACGGGAAATAATCGTGACCACCGACTACTGCGCAACAGGTGGCAACAATCACTTCCTGACCCTTTGCGGCTGCGCGCCAACACTCATGCTCAACAAGCGACTTACTGCGCTCGTACGGCATAGTTCGAATCATGGGATAGAACTGCATGCTTTCGTCGGCGGGTATTGACGGGTTGTCGAGATTATGACCGACCGCACTGAAGGATCCGGTGACAACCACCCGCCCGGCTTCCACATCGCGAGCTGCCTGCAATACGTTTCGTGTGCCGGTCACATTGCTTTCGTAAATTTCCCGGCGGTGAGCCCGATTGCCGTCGATGGTGGAAATCTTGGCGGCAACGTGATAGACACCCTGACATCCTTCCATTGCCCGTGTGGTGGCATCAAGATTTCGGATATCGCCGTAGACACGCTCAACATCCAAATTTTCCACTCCCTCGTTATTGTCTTCGTGCCTCAACAATATCCGCATACGAACGCCATCCGCCAGCAGGCGATGTACAAGATTTGCACCGACATGACCCGCCGCTCCGGTTACAAACACAGGCGGCGACGACCGGCTGACTGAATCATTCAACTTTTGCTGCATTCCACGGTGGCGCAAGTTCCGGACAACCAACTGTAGGCACCCTGCTATCTGCAAGGGTATGATTCCTTTCTTGTTGCATATTATACGTGAACAGACTGCGCTACAAGCGTGTTCGTTATCCCCCAAATCGGCAAGTAAGAAGGTAAAGACGATGCCAATCGGTCGAATTTCACGATTCGACACACTTTCATCCCGCCGATTCCATGCCGATCAGGTCATGATGCCGGCAATTGTCCTATATCTCCCGGATTGCACCGGCATACCTGCGTCATCCCCGCCATGGCGCCATGCGCCCGCCTTGCCCGCAACGACAATCCGTAATCAACCGCAACCCAAGCCGTCAACCGCCTCGCATGACGGACCGCATGGCCGCCTGTCGCATAGATGTGAAACCGGATCGACGGCGCCCGCGCTGCCATCCACCTGCCCGGCAGCATCATCCGCAGCAGACACAGCAGATTGCAAGCCAGCGCATTGATCATGACCCACACCGCATTGGCTCCAAAATCCCCGCACGGCAGCCTGGCGCCGGGAAAGTCGCTCCGAAGCTGTTTCAACTTGTTCTCCGAGGTCTCGCCACGCAGGTTATACCAGTGCACGACCTGATGATCCGTGCGGTCATCGAGATTGGTCGCAATCGCACGATACACATACTCCCCACAGGCCACACTGTCATCACCGGCCTCAAGGAACGTGTTGAGGCTCACATTCTCTCTCTTGCCGATGCACTTTCTTTGAACCACCAGCGCAAACGCCTCGGTGCGCTCCATCACATGCACCGTACGCGCCACCTCCTGACTGCGCGACTCGGTACCGTCGGCATGCACCAGCGGCTTCCAGTGCCCAGCCGCAATCGAACCGATCGACTCCTTGACCGTGCCGTCCATCCGCGCCCGGATCACAAAGCGCTTGCCGGTCTCCATCAGATAGCGGATCAACTCGTTTTGGTAACCGGCCGCATCAATGCGAACCTTCGACACCGCCACCCCCTCAGGCAGTGACGCCTCACACTGCCTGACAAATTGCAGATTGTCCTTGTTCGGCAGCACACTACCGTCTCTACACCGACAGATTGCTTTTTGCAGTTGACTGCTGAAAAAGTTGCTGCTCGGAAAAACAATCTACCCAAGACAGATCGTGTTGTCGCAGTTTATACCGGAAAACACGAACAAATGTTCCGGATCAGTTCGGGACAAAACCTGGCTTTGAGCACGGTCTAATGTTGGAAATGACACAGGAAACGAGACCTGTTGGCACTGCCATTCGAGAATTGTTGGTCTATTGTCGATGTCATGACCTGGCAGACATGGAATCGGCAGGCTGGAAGAGTGTCGGACCGTGAAAACCGACCGCCTGGTCCCGCTTTTGTAAATTTACTTGCCGATTTGGGATGCACACAAAGTTGAATGAAATTCAGTTTGGTACAATAATCAGCGATCTGGAATCTTGTCGCAGCGCCATCGGTCGACAGGAGGAATTCCACATTGTCATTCAGGGTGATTTAACAGAATCTTGGAGTGTGTCGACACGTCAGGATCAGCGCGATCAGCATGGAGAGAGATCTTTAGTGAAACGCAGAATTGCAATTATAGGTGGTGGGATGTCAGGAGTCGGTACCGCTTGGGCACTCCAGAAACATCCGGATTTATTTGATTTCCAACTGTTCGAAGCACAATCGCAACTTGGTGGCAATGCGATCACCGTCGAAATGCCGCAGAGCGACGGAACAACTATTCCATTTGATATTTCTGTCACTGCGTGCATTCCCTCGGCGTACCATCATGTCGTCCTTTTCATGCAGCAGAACGGAATCGAAATTATCGATACAAAATTCAGTTACAGTGTGAAATACCACGGAGGTGTCTACGCACACGACTTTGACTCGGACATTCGGCGCGAACTGCAGTCAGAAATCAAGAAATTCCAAAAACTCCTAAAGTTTCTGAAGTGGATCGGCACAGTGAACCGATCCAAGTCCAGAGTATTGAATGCAATAAATCCATTCAATTACGTCAGTATGGGGACATTGCTCAATTTCGGTAAGTTTTCAGGAGGTTTCAGATACAAGATACTCAAACCGATGTTTGTCAATTTTCTGATGGCGACAAACGTATTCGACATGCCGGCTTCCTTATTTGCACGCTATCTGGAATTTTTCGACATTGAGACGGAAACGCCCATGCAAACGTGGAATCAGGGTTCGCAACGCGTCTACGAAAAACTGTCCGCAGATTTTCTCGACAGGATCCATCTCAATCGGCCTGTTCGAAAGGTCTACCGACATCCGGACAAGGTGGTTGTCGAAGACGCCGACGGAAAGACTGAAGTCTTTGACGATGTCGTCTTTGCTTGCAATGCAAATCAGACACTCATGATCCTGGATAAGCCAACGTTGATGGAGAACTGGCTCTTGTCCTCAATTCGCTATGAGAGCGAACTGCACAACCACACAGTTGTTCATTCAGATGCTTCGGTCCTTCCCGATAGCGAGGTCAGGGCGCTGGAAACTCGTAGCAATCACATCGAACAGTATGGTTCCCGACCTGACAACTACGAAATAACCTACATCATGCACAACCAGCAACCTTGGGCAAAGCGATCGGAAAGACCGTGCTTGGTTACGTACAATCCGATCACCCCGATAGACTCCGGCAAGGTCATCAAGAGATGGTGGTTTCAGCATATCGTACACGATGTACGTCACGCCATCGTGTCAGTTCAACTGTTTCGATTTGTCCAGGGAAGAAGAATGACCTGGCATTGCGGGGCCCATACCCTGATCAACAGTCAGGAAACTTGTTTTGTTACGGGACTGATAACGGCCAAACAGTTGGGAGCAGACTATCCATTTGACGATCCTGAGGCAGCGAAATGGTTCAACTTCTACGGTCGCCTGATGTATGGACGGCGATTCAAGAAAGTTAAGCTGGCGATTGGCTCACATTGAACGTTGTTTCAGGAATATCCGCGTTACAAGATTGATATGCATCAGTCTTGGAATCAAGTTTATACAACTGTTGACGAAAGAATCGACTCTTGAGCGCCGCCACGAGCGACACGGTACAGGTATTGGATCAAGTTGGTACCGGGTGTTCCGCGGCACGTAGTCAGAAATTCAAGGTAAAAGTTGTACTGACCACCTGAACTTGTCGCATGTTCTGAACGACGACGGATATGACAAAGCGCAATTCATTGAACGTACACGTCAAGGTTGAAATATAATTCAGGCGCGAGAATCACTGACCAACGTCACACGGCGAGAGCATGAACGATCTGCCTTTCATCCACCGTCCAAATGCAATTAGCCGCCAACCCCGCGTAGCGGCGATGCCCTCATCAAAGAAACCGAGGTGTCATCCTAAACGAATGGAGTTCTTGCACACGTCCGGGTGAACAACAGTAAAGACTCGAGATGACTAAACTGTTCGATACAGCAATTGCAGTTGTAACGCTTGTAAGCGTCCTATTGTGTGCAACCGCATGGTCTGATTCCAATTTGACAGCTGGAAGTGCGGAAGAGGCGGGACAGCGATTGGCAACAGAAGCCCGTGCGCGCCAGGCGGGATTCGGCAATTACACAGCCAGCCTGCGTATGGTGTTGCGCAATAGACAGGGCAAGGAAAGCAACCGGGAACTGCGGCTGAAAGTCATCGAAGTAGAAGGCGATGGAGATCAGACCCTATTTGTGTTCGACCGTCCGTCCGATGTGAAGGGAACCGCATTTTTAGTCCACGGTCATAAGGACAAACCAGACCGTCAGTGGCTGTACCTGCCGGCATTGAAGCGGGTGAAGTCGATCACCTCTTCGAATCAGTCCGGCTCATTCATGGGCAGTGAGTTCTCCTATGAGGACATGGGTGCGGCTGAAGTCGAAAAATTCGACCATAAATATCTCGGAGACGAGGCATGTGGCGAATTTCAGTGTTATGTGCTTGAAAGAGTGCCCAAGAGTGAAGATTCCGGATATTCCCGGATGGAAATCTTACTTGATCAACAGGAGCTTCGCGTCATCAGTATCCGATATTTCGATCGCAGACAGGAACACCTCAAGACGATGACGGCAGAAGGTTATGAGGTGTTTCTCGATGAATTCTGGCGCAGTAAAACAAATACCATGACAAACCACCTCACAGGCAAAGCTTCAATGCTTCAGTGGTCAAATTTTGAATTTCAAACCGACCTTAACCACAGAGACTTTTCAAAAACTGCATTGAAGCGAGTCCGTTAGTCATTTGCATCCCCAATCGAAATACTTTCTGTGAGGCCATGATCCAAATTTTCTCGAAACCACAGTTAACCTTCTCCAAACTACTTCCGAGAGTTGGCGCACCAACTGCCTGAGTCACGACGACGACCCCGACCTGTCTTCGTGTGATACTCACATTCAACGACAAAACAAAGTTTGCATATGGTCAACCGAGTCAATCAATTCGAACAGCAATCAATAACCGTTCTTGAAGACCTGTTGGTAATGTTGCTCAATCCTCAATCAGGTTACTTCTATCAGGTCGCCGGTTGGAACATGAACTGTGCGGCCATCGGTGCCGTTCTCGCTGAGTTGTCCCTGCTGTTCCGCATCGACACTGATTTGGAAAAATTAATCGTGTTGGATTCGCAACTCACTGGCAAGAAAAATTTGGATTTTGTGCTGAAGACAATTGCCGCGAGTCCGGTCGAAAGAAGCACGGGATTCTGGATTGAAAATCTCGCCGTGAGCGCAGGAGACCTGATCGACAATTCATTATCCCATCTGGTGGAGAAAGAAATACTGACATACCACGAAGGAGAATTTTGGACTCCGCATGCTACCAGCCAGCACCGTGAGTCAATTGAAGCACGGATCCGCGAGGCGATATTCATGGACAATATCCCGGATCCCAGAGAAGCCATCATCATTTCCCTGATCAATGCCTGTAGCATCTTTCCCTATTTGTATGAACTGGATGAAGAAGTTGTTGAGCGGATTGAATTTCTATGCCAAGTCGACCTGATTGGCAAATTCATCGCCGATTCGGTCAAGCAGAAAATTTCAAGTCCATTACTGCGCGGGGCGACGCTGTCCAAACAAATCCCGGTCGTACCGATTCATAAGCTGATTTTCAATAGACATCTGCGAACCGGTTGGGTTCCAGCATTTTTTTCGGATATTGCAGCAGAATACGGCCCTGTTTTTCGAATCAGGGCGCCGTTCAAAACAATGACCTTTCTGGTAGGGCCGCAGATAACCGAATGGGCACATCGACGCGGGCGCATGCACTTAAGATCCCGCGACTATTTCTCTGACATTGAGAGAGTCTATGGTGCATCCGGTCTGATACCCGCACTGGACGGTGCAGATCACTTTCGTCTGCGCAAGCACATGCAGCCTGGAATTTCGCGCAAGCGGGTCGGCCAACGCCTCCCGGAACTCCTCGAACTTATGGGAAATTTCGTAGCAGACTGGAAAGTCGGCACCGTCCTGCAAGGAACGAGCATGTGCCGACTGATGGTGAATTCACAAATCTCCCCGCTCACTCTCAGCATTGATTCGCAAGATATCGTCGAAGATCTGATCAAATTCAAAGAACGCGCACTGACCACTCATGTCGCGAAAATTCTACCTAAGTTTTTGCTGCATACCTCAGGTATGCGAAAGACATTCCAGGCGGTAAATCTCGCGGTTGAACGAGTCCAAAGCACTCATACCCCGGTACAGCGGGCAAATTGTCCGGTGGACCTGGCAGACGATCTTTTGGGCCTGCACGGTAACGACCCACAATTTATGCCTCAGTCGAACTTGAAATTTGCGCTGTCGGCACCGTTGCTGGCCAGCATGTATCTTGGTGATGCGCTCGGATTCTCGCTGTATGAAATGGCGAATCGACCCAGCCTGTATGATCAGATAGATCGCGAGGCGCAAGCGATTTTTGCCGACGGAATCCCTGATTATTCTCAAATTAACGAGACGAATGCCGATGTCACCGTTCGATTCATGCGAGAGTGTCTGCGCTTGTATCCAATCATACCGTTGGCACTTCGAGCCGTAATGAATTCAGCAGTGGTGGAAGGATTTGAACTGGAAGCTGGACAACAGGTTTTCGTTGTTCAAACCGCTTCACACTACATGGACGAATATTTTCCTGACCCGTACAAGTTTGACATCGACCGCTACCTGCCAGAACGCAACGAACATCGCCAGTTCGCATACTGCCCATACGGATGGGGCACACACCGGTGTCTTGGTGCCAACCTGTTGGAATTGCTACTGACGTTGAATCTGTTGGTGATCGCATACAGTTTCAAATTGGAATTGACACCTTCAAACTACAAAATCGGCTTCAATCCATTCCCCTCGATGTCACCGGACTCAAAACTTAAGTTTCGAGTCGCCGAACTAAAACGTCAAATTCCTGTGTGACAAACGCTCATTGGAGAGCGGCACAATGCACGGATGCATGACTGCCGGAAGTGCACACAGACCATGGTCGAAATCTATGTCTGCGCACAGAGATGCAGTCCTCATCACTGTCTCTCGCACGCAGTAAACGAATCAGACAGTAGGGACTTTTGCCGTTCTATCGCCCTTTACCCTGTCGAGTATCATCAGCAAGGGAGGCAGAAACAAAAAGTCGGCTAGAAGTGCTATCACGACCGTCATCACCATCAACAATCCCAGAGCCTGGTTATTGGCCATTCCTGATGCACCATAAACGATGAAACCAAGCGCAAATATCAGCGTCGTAGAACACAACGCCTTGCCCACCGAGTTGAAAGCCAACTGAATTGACTGCGCCGGCATCATCCCATCCCGCCTGCCTCTCAGGTACTTGGTCAAGAAGTGAATCGTGTCGTCGACGATAATACCAAACGCAATGGCTGTCACCACGGCCGCGGTAACCCCGATTTGGCCGACTGTGTATCCCCAAAGTCCCATTGCCATCGCCGCTGGAACAAAGTTTGGAATCAAGGATATCAACCCGAAACGCAAACTTTTGAACACCAGCATCAGAATCAATGAGACGAAACCCATCGCTATTATCGTGCCGATTAGCATCAGCACGATATTCCGCTTGATTGAGTGCGCTCCGACAATTGTGACACCGGTTGGACCTGGAGTCAATGTAGGCGCATTTTCCTCCAGCCACTGCAACGCTCGATGTTCAAACGCCAGTTTCTCACTTGTGGTCAAAGCCGCCAGCACCACTGTCATCCTTGTAGACGATCGCTCGACATCAATCTGGTTATTCAGATCATGTCCGACCGGCAGGGAAAATTCATACAGCAACAGATACTGCGCTACGAGGTCCGAATCGTTCGGGATGGTGTAAAATTCCGGATTGTCGCCGTTCAGGTTCTTGTTCAAACGCTTGATGATGTCGGTAATGCTGAATACGTGCGTTACCTCGGGCTGTTGACGATTCCAATTGGCAAACTCCTCAACTTGCCTCAGATACTCAATCTCGGTTATTCCCCCTTCCCGTCCCGCACTCAGCGAGTACTCCAACGGATCAAGCCCGGAGAAATTTTCGATTATAAAATCTGCAGACCGTCGGAATTCATACCGCTCATCAAGCAACTTGAGGTGATCATCGTCAAGCTCAATGCGAAATAATCCTGCAAGCAGCACAATCACTACTGCAGTAGATGAATATAGAATCACACGATGCCTGGCAACCACGAATTGTCCGAATCGGTTGAAAATATCGACTCTGCCCTCACGCCTTGGTTTTGCTCGCAATCGAATCACCGATAGAAAGATGGGTAGTAACGTCACCGAATAAACAAACGCTAGCATTGAGCCAAAAGCGACGACATTACCCATCACGCGAAAAGGCGGCATTTCGGAAAAATTCAAACTGAGAAACCCGATTGCAGTCGTCAATGAAGTCAGAAACACGGGCCATACATTCATGCGCAGTGACTCAACAATCGCCTCCGTGCTATCGAGTCCTTCCCTGATTTTTTCCATAACACCGGTAATGATGTGCACACAATGCGCAACTGTAATCGCCATGAGTACGAATATAGACGCAGCGCTCTCAGGATAGAAGCTCATCCCGGTCCAGCCCGAGAATCCGAGCGTTGCCGGGATAATCGCAACGAGCATGAGTACGACTGCGATGGTCCCTCTGATGGAACGCAACATGACTACTGTGAGTACCAACATTATGATCAGGGATGCGGGACCCAGAACACCGAAATCCTCATTCAGCGCATCACGTACCGCGCGATTGAGAATGAGACTACCTGTCATGTGGAATTGAGTCCCCGGATACCGGTCTCGAAACCTGTTCATTGTGTCGTAAAGGGCATCCACAGTCTTCAACTTGGCCAAATTGCGGTCCGAACCCGGCAGCACAAAGCTGACATACACGCCACCAACGCGGCCGTCGCGGGATACCAAACGTCCGGCAACTTCCTCGGTATTCAGTGCAATTCGCTCAATACGCTGCAATTCGCTATCGTCGAGAGATTCAGCATCCTCGACCAGTTCCCGGACAATGAGTTCGTCCTCGACTCCTTCGCTATGGGAGTAGTTCGCAATTGAATCGACTCGAGTGACATACGAAATCTGCCACAGCTCGTCGGTAAAATCTTCGATTGCCGACAGTGTCTGGGAATCGAAGATGCTATCGCTGTCAGGCGTTACGGTAATGAGTACAGAGTCGGAAACTGCGTAGGTATCTTCCAGTTCGTCCAGTGCTAGAAGCCGTGCATCATCCTTGCTGAAGTGATTACGAAAGTCAGCATCCACCGCAATGAGGCGCGGCATGCCGGTGCACAACAATGAAAACACGACAAGGCTTGCGATGGTTGTCAGCCATTTGTGATCCAAAATTCGAACAATGCACGACTTCAGATTCATATATCACCTAGCTAAGTTGTTGGTGGTTGTTCATTCAGGGGAACTATGCAAATGACGCATCAAGAGACACTATATTACGCAGCATTGACTGCCTATGTGGCCTATCATTCCCCCGCTCCTTGCACTCCGGGGATTTCCCGCCCGGCTACGAAATTGGCACGATCCATCCGTGACAAATATTCGTTGACATCGACGCCTCGTGCAAAGCGGTATTGGAAGGATCCCTTAGCCTATCTTTAACGTTTCCGCTTTTGTTTGAGGCTTGGATTTCGGTATTTTAGCCTGATACAAGTGACAATTCCCTCCAATTTGTCAATTTCTCGCCGTTTCAGGGCCGGTTTTGGCGATGTCAGCAAAATGTGGTGCCACTTTTTTTACATTCACTCGATCTTGCCCCAACCCCTTCCGCTACAATACACCGCTTTGTTTATCCGAAGAACCAAATCAGGAAAGTACACTTACCGGCTGATGGAGAATGATCGCATTGGCGACAAGGTCAGATTGTACAGCGTTTGTTTGACCTGAACATGGCACAGGTGTTCAATGCATTGACGAACACCGGTCTTGCGAGCGATCTCAACAGCCAATCATGTCTATGTATATAGTATTGATAATAAAAGATTTAGTGTTTTTTACAAGTCCTGAACGGGAACCAACGAATCGATGTCCGGTCAAGTATCGGACAAATCGGCTGCACGACAATCACCACTTGTTTCACCCAGTCCTTCCAAAATGGGACGAGACGAAAGACGGTTGTCAGAAGGGATTTCAGCTATAAACTTGTAACGAATAGTCAGATAGCGACTCGAAACCAATGAGTCGACTGAAATCAACAGCATTTTTTCAAAGGAGTCTACTGTGAATCAGATCAGCTGGAGCGACTTCGAGCAGGTCGAATTGCGGACCGGTACCATCATCGATGTGCAGGACTTTCCAGAGGCAAGGAGGCCCGCTTACAAAATTACAGCCGACTTTGGAGATGGAATCGGAATTCGAAAATGCAGCGCACAGGTGACCGACCTGTACACCCCCGAGGAGTTGATTGGCCAAAACATCATCGGGGTTGTCAACTTCCCACCCAAACAGATCGGTCCGATGATGTCTCAGTTCCTGCTGACAGGATTTACTCAGGAAGACGGTTCGGTTGTTATCGCCCGGCCGGAACGGCCGGTAGCCAATGGGCTTAAGCTGGCGTGACCTGCTGCCGAGTCAGATTTGATCTTCGCTCAGTGCCATTACGCAAGCAGAGGAATTGACGATACCCTCTGCGTGAGCCCTGAGACGAGGCATGATGTGTGTCGCAAAAAATTCGGCGGTTAGGAGTCTTGCTGAAAGCACATCTTGATCTTCATCTCCCGAATTCAGCAACTCGGAAGCCTCGGCTGCATAAATCGCCATCAGCCAGCCGGCTACTGTCAGCGAGAAGACATGCAGATACCCGACGCTGGCTGCAGCTGGCAGACTTGCATCTTTCGCACCCGACTCCACAACCCAGTCCGTTACGCTTCTCAGCGATTCAAGTCCGGTTTCAGTCGCTTGACAGATTTTCGCTACAGAATCCCCCTGAGTCGACAGCACGTTCAGGGAGTCCTGGATTTTTGTCATGAATCGCAGCACATGACCTTTTTCATCACGCAGGACCTTCCTGCCAATCAGGTCATTGGCCTGAATTCCCGTCGTTCCCTCATAGATCGGCGTAATTCGCGCATCCCTTGAGTATTGGGCCGCGCCGGTTTCCTCAATGAAGCCCATTCCGCCATGTACCTGCACACCAAGATATGCCACCTCATTGCCCATTTCCGCACACCAACCCTTGACAAGCGGAATCAGCAACCCAAGATCGGCAGCATATTCGGATCTCGAATCCGCATCCGGATGGGTTTGGGACAGGTCGAAAACCGCGGAGGTATAGTACGCCAGACAACGCATCGCCTGGACAAGTGACTTCATGGTCAAAAGCATGCGTCGGACATCTGGATGGCGTATGATGGGAACCCGTTCCCTGCTCCCACCCGCGGCACTGCCCTGCACTCTCTGACCGGCATAGTCACGTGCCTGCTGATACGCCCGCTCGGCGATTGCAAGCCCTTCGACTCCAACGGCATGTCGAGCCAGATTCATCATCGTGAACATGTACTCAAGTCCCTTGTTTTTCTCGCCGATCAGATAGCCAATCGCGCCTTCGTTGTCACCGTACGACATGACCGCGGTCGGACTCGCGTGAATACCCAGTTTGTGCTCCAGAGAAACGCAGCGCAGATCGTTTCTCTCACCAATTGATCCGTCGTCGTTGACTAGAAATTTTGGAACAATGAACAGCGAGATTCCCTTGACGCCATCCGGAGAGTCAGTACATCTTCCCAGCACAAAGTGAATGATGTTTTCGGTCAGGTCGTGCTCGCCGTAGGTGATGAAAATTTTCTGTCCTATCAATCGATAGTGATCCCCCTCAGCAACCGCGCGGGTACGGATCACGGCCAGGTCGGATCCGGCATGCGCCTCGGTGAGATTCATCGTGCCTGCCCACACACCAGTAACCAGTCGTTCCAGATAGATCGCTCGCTGCTCGTCTGAACCATGCAATTCCAATGCGCGAATTGCACCTTGTGTCAAAAGCGGACAAAGTCCAAACGACATGTTGGCGGAATGCCACATTTCCTGAACAGCGGTAGCGACAAGCCAGGGTAATCCCTGTCCACCATGCGCCGGGTCAAAGGCCAGCCCATTCCAACCATTTTCGATAAACTGGTGATACGCTTCCTTCCAGCCCGGGGGCGTGGTCACTTCACCATCTTCGCAAATCGAGCCGTGTTCATCGCCGACACGATTCAGCGGAGCCAGCACTTCAGAAGTGAACTTCGAAGACTCATCCAATATCGCCGACACCAGTTCATTATCAAGATCGCCGTAAGAATCGAGTTTCAGTATCGAGTCCAGTCCTGCAACATGATTCAATATGAACTCAATGTCGTTCAGGGGAGCAAAATAATCTGACATAAATGGATAATAGCCTCGTGCTATGAAAAATTTTTCGACAGATTATAGCGATTTGAATTTGCGGCAGCGGTCGGTAAGACTCACAAGGTCAGACGCCCAATCAATCATTCGAGATCCCGTGGAACGATAAAGTCCATCAGTTCACCGGAGCCGAGTTCCACATTTCCTGATTCATCCATCTGAACTTCACAAACAAGCGTGGCGGCGGTCGGATATCGGAGAAAATCAGCATGTGACGGCAATGATCGAAGTATGGACTGCGCGAAATACCCGATTCCTGGGTTATGGCCCAGTACAAGCGCGGAACTGGCATCAGTCATCGACAAGACTGACAGAATCGACCCCGCACCGCCGTGGTACAGATCCGGCATGAATTCAACTGTGATCGGTGTCGAAAAACATCGAGCCATGCGGCTCCATGTTTCTCGCGTTCTGACAGAGGTGGAGCTCAGTACGACCTGGGGAATGTGTCCATTCTCAGCTAGCCAGTTTCCGATTGCATCCGACGATCGCCTCCCGCGTTCTGTCAGGGGGCGATCATGGTCCGACAGTTCGGGAAATTCCCAACTGGACTTTGCATGTCGTGTGATGATCAGTTTCATGTGTTTCGAACTCCGTGAATTGAGGGGGCTTGCATGCCAATCACACCATTGTAGCCGCATAAACTCAGGCAAAAGTTTTGTTTGACCGCAATATTCATCATCGGCGTTCTCGATCCAGATTGATCACCGAACGGAACTGATCGGAAACGAACCGAAACCAAGCACAAAGGCGCATCCTCATCAGCCCCCGCTTCCAGCTCGCCGGGTTTCTGCGGATACAGCCCCCTCCAATCCTGTTGATCCGTAAAGCCAGTCAATCTGATCGTACCAATCCTGCGGTGTGCGAGCCGACATGACAGCATTTCGAAGCGCTGCGTGCGCACCACTTGGATGATAGATGTGATCGCCGATTGCACGGGACTGCAGTTGCACTCGTGTTGTACGCAGGACCCTGCGCTGGTTATAAGCGGCAAACGCATTGCCAATTTCAGTACCATGGCTGTCCATTTCAGCTGCCAGGCAGACAGCATCTTCCATCGCCATGCATGCACCTTGAGCAAAATACTGCAGCATGGGATGTGCAGCATCTCCGAGCAGGCACACTTTGTCGTCTACCCAATTCATGATCGGTTCCCGATCACACAGCACCCACAGTTTCCAGTGCGTTGCGCAATCAACAATCTGTCGGGCAATGGGCGCAATATGCTCAAAACCCTGTCGCACCTCATCATGGCCGACCGACTTCCCCACAATCGGCTCCGGAGCGTCATTGTGGCAGGTCGCCACCAGATTGTAGGCATCCCCGCCTTTCAGGGGATAGTGCACAATGTGGCATTTCGGTCCCGCCCACAATGTCGCTGCATTCCATCGAATCTCCTCCGGCATCTGTTCTGCCGGGATTACCGAACGATAGGTAGTATGACCAGAAACGCGCGGATCGCCATCGCCCGCAACCTGCTGCCTTATGGTCGACCACAGTCCATCAGCACCGACCAGTCCCCTGCCCTTCACCTGCTTTCCAGACTCCAAAATCGCAGTAACCGACTGCGCGTCTTGCTCATATCGCTCAACACCTGAACCAGCACGAAGCTCAACCAGTCCGTGATCTTTGCATGCACTGAGCAACACATCATGCAAATCGCTTCTATGAACGACGGCATAGGGGTTGCGAAAGCGGCGGCGAAACACCTCGCCAAGCGGAATTCGCGTGATCCGATCGCCCGTCAATGCATCCATCAGCAGCAAATCGTCGATGTAGACCGCCAAATCACGCGCGGCATCTCCAACTCCCAGATAATCAAACGCATGGAACGCATTGGGAGCAAGCTGGATGCCCGCTCCGATCTCACCGAGCCGGGGCGTCTTTTCCAGCACTACACAAGGAATTGCCTTTTGTGCCAACCCCATCGCCAGGGCCAGTCCACCAATCCCGCCGCCTACTACAATAACCGGTGATTCGTTCAATTTCATAGTGACTGGTAGTCGAAGAGACTTTCAATCATTCCTGTACCATCGCAGCAGCGCAGTGCCGACATTACAGATCAGATAATCATGACTGTTGGACAATTCATTCAACTTTATTGACTCCTATTTCCAACCGATTGTTGCAGAATTTGTTCATGATTTGTTTATACAATAATTTCAATCTGTTACAAAGTTCATACTCGGGTTCACCACGATGATCGAAAACCCAAGGAAATTTCTCACTGATCTTTTCTCTCGAGCAGTGCAGGTATCTTCAGCCCGACACTGCCTGCCTCCCTACATCAAGGCATTGCAGGACCGGCGAATTCACGCAATTGGTGCCGGCAAGGCCGCGGGTGCGATGGCCCGGGCACTCGAAGACAGTTTTTCCGGTGACCTCACAGGAACAGTCGTCACGCGCTATGGTCACGGTGTCGAACTCGATCGCATACAGGTGATTGAGGCCGCCCATCCACTACCGGATGAGCGGGGGATGACAGCCGCACAGACAATCGTAGACTCACTGACACAAGCCGACTCCAGTGTGTTGGTTGTCTGTCTGATTTCGGGCGGCGCCTCAGCACTGCTTGCGCTGCCTCACGACGGTTTGAGTCTCCACGATAAAAAGAACATTACGAACAGCCTGTTAATGCGCGGTGCAGATATTCACGAGATCAACACCGTCCGGAAACACCTGTCGGCTGTCAAGGGAGGACAGCTGATGAAGAGAATTTATCCCGCCAGGTCACTTACTTTTTGCATTTCAGATGTGGTCGGTGATGATCCATCGACTATCGGCTCCGGACCGACCATGCCCGATCCGACAACCTGTGATGATGTGCTCCGGATCCTGAGCAAGTTCGATGTTGCGGTACCTGCCACGTTGACCGAACGGCTGAAGAGAGGCGAACTCGAAACTCCAAAGCCCGACGACCCAATCTTCCGGCATGCCGAAACACAAGTCATCGCCCGTCCGCAATCCGGACTGGAGGCCAGTACTGGACTCGCGACCGCAAGCAATTGTCGAGCGGTCATAATCGGCGACTCGATCACTGGTGACACCAACATTGCTGCCCAATACCATGCCGACTTGGTACGCAAAAAGTTGACAGAAGATTCTGAACACAGGCCCTTCGTACTGCTGTCAGGTGGTGAGACAACTGTCACCGTAACGGGCAAAGGAAGAGGTGGACCCAATACACAATTCGCGCTGGCGCTCGCGGTTGAACTTCAAGGTGAGGCTTCGGTCTATGCAATCGCCTGCGATACCGACGGAATCGATGGAACAGAAACCAACGCTGGCGCACTCATCGATCCGACCACGCTGTCAAGGGCTGAACGCACAGGTCTGGACCCTCGGAAATTTCTGACCGAAAATGATTCTTATGGATTTTTCAGCCAACTGGGCGATTTGGTCGAAACGGGACCGACCCTGACCAACATCAACGACTTTCGCGCGATCCTGGTGAACAAAATTCCGGACTAGCCGACTGCCTTTGCCAGTTCTTCCTTGCGAATTTCCTTGTAGCGGTTCTCAAATTCATCCTTGACCGAAATTGCGGCATCCCGCGCACTTCCGGAAACTTCGTACGGACGGCCTTTTGACCACTGCATCAGGTATTCATCTGTTCCCGCAAGCTTCAGTTTCATTGCAATGAGGTCAATCAGCTCCTGGAACCGCTCACTCATCAGTTCTTTATGAACTCCCTGATCATCCCTTGCTTCGACAACGGATGGGATATCCTTCCAGTACAGTATCGTCACTTTTGCCATAATCAACCTCGTTGGCTTGCGATTTCAGATTGAATTTGATCAATTCCAGCACAAAGACATGTTGTCCCGCAAATAATACACACCATTTTGCGAAAATTCGAACTATTTTCAAATAAAATACTCACTCTTTGAATGACAAGTAGTTCATCATAAGAAAACAACACCAGTAAAACTACTTTACCCGAACTGATTGATCGCCATGTGGGCAAAAAGATTCCCCGTTCCCGAGTTCGACCGTCATGCGTTGAAAGATCTTGATTGGGAAACACCGCAAATCGCCGATCAGCTGAATGAAGAATCCTACGGTGCAGCCGCGTTGGCTGCAGACCCGGCAATCTGTGATAAATTCCATTTTCAGGGCGAGCACGTGCTGATCGTAGCCTGTACGCTTCCTGACCAACCTGTAAGAGTCAGTGGAAATTCTTTCGCCTGGCCGATCCAGCGAGTTGTCATGTTTGATTCACTGAATGCAGACGAATGCAATGTCGTCGCTGACTGGAAGACGCCGCGGCCTATGAATACAAGGTTTGGACCGGATGGCGGCATCACAGTCACTGCAGGAAAACTGTATATTCTGATCGGACATCAATTCGCAGATCACTGGGTGGGCAGTCGGGTGATGCTCGACAATGAGTGGTCCGGAGACTGCGAATCCGGTTTTCGAATTCTATCGTCCTGCGAAGCCGAAATTAACGACTTTCACGATGCGGTTGTTTATTTCGAGTGGGACAAATCCTGATTCCAATCCTATATCGGTGTTGTCCCGTTGATGCATTCAAATATTCCAGCCCTGGCGCGGTTGCTGCATGGTTATTCAGTCGAAACAACTCCTGGCAGCGCCGCTAAGATTCCTGACTATCGATTAATTCTCTCACCCGGAACCGAAGTCTACGTAACCACGTTGCCCGGGTCAACAATAGACGACACGATGACCGTGTGTGAACGTCTGAAGAAGGAAGGTTTTGTTCCTGTTCCGCATATCGTAGCCCGTCAGATTCCCGATGCCAAAAAGCTCTATGATGGACTGGCTCGATTCCGGGACAACTGCGACGGCAACCATGTGCTGACCATCGCTGGTGGCGCAGCCAAAGGAGTTGGTGAATTTGACAGTTCAATGCAACTTCTTGAAACCGGACTGTTCGACAAGTTGGGAATTCACACCATTGGCGTCGCCGGTCATCCCGAAGGGTCGCCAGACATATCCGATCAGCAAATCGAGTCGGCATTGCAGTGGAAACAGGCATTCTCGCTCAGAACAGATGCCAGCATGTATATTGTCTCCCAGTTCTGTTTCGAGGCGAAACCGATCATCGAGTGGGAAGCGAGACTGACCGCAGCCGGTATAGACCTGCCTCTTCACGTCGGCATCCCCGGCGTTGCAACCATCGGCACCCTGCTCAAGCATGCGGCTGCCTGCGGAATCGGCAATTCGATGCTCTATCTCAGGAAACAGGCTCGAAATGCCTCCAAGATGCTCACCAGCCTAAAGCCGGAGCCTTTATTGAACGACCTGGCCGAATACCAAAAAAAGAACCCGGCCTCCAAGATCGAAAAACTGCACATCTACCCGCTGGGCGGATTGAGAAAATCTGTCGAATGGATCAATCGAATTGAGCAAGAGATCGTAGATTACAAAAATATTAATGCGGCATAGAGCCGATTTGGAAGTCAGTACAAAATCTGATCACTTTGTTCACTGATTTTCGTTAAAACAACGAATCCTTCGATGCCCATGTTCAAATCCAAAATAATATATTTGTGATATATTTAGATAAATCATAGTAATGAACTTTGTCTGCGGAAGCACACAGACCATAAGCCTGGCCGCTACAGAGCCTAAATTGGATTCTGTTTTGCGTATCCAGGGTTACAAGAACCCCGAAGGGGTGAGGCGAGTTATCCGGGATTTGGCGGCGATAGCCGTGGAGGCATTTGTTGAAAACGCCACACCCGAAGTGAGTTACCGGGTAGCGAAGATTGAATGTGTTGACTCAACGGGGTTACGGCTCGAGTCCGGTGTATATCTGGAAAATCCGATATTCGGGCAGTATTTGGCTGAAGCCACCCAAGTGGTTGTGTTCGCCTTGACGGTCGGTGAGCGAATTGATCAGCAGACTATTGAATGGATGAATCAGGAGAAATTGGTTGAGGCACTGTTTCTTGAATCTGCGGCTTGGCTTGGAGTCGAGGACGTGACCAAGCAGTTCGTAGTTTTACTGCGTAAATGGGCAACTGAGCAAAACATGCGAATTTCCCGACGACTTGGCCCAGGCTATTCGTATCCGGTGAACGGGCAGCAGATTCAGTGGGATCTATATGATCAGCATCCGCTATTTCAAATGTTTTCAGATACCAAAATCGCAGTGAAACTTCTGGAAAGTTCGGCCATGCTGCCAAAAATGTCCAGGTCGGGAATGTTTGGACTGATTCCGAGACAACCGCTGCAAGCATGAGAATAATAAATGAAGTCGACAAATGCCGGTCTTTTAATCATCGGTGAAAACTTCAACGCCACGAGGAAAATCAAGGCTTCCAGTCCGCGTGTAACCCGCGAGGACGAAAAATGGTTTGTCTCGTATGTCCAGCTGAATGGCTCTCCTGCCCGGTTGGATGTCACCGCGTGCATGCCGGAAGATCCCAATGAACAGATGCTGTTCGCAATCCCGCATATTGCACAAGCCTGTCGCCAGAAGGATATGGACTACATCGCATGGGCAATCAAGTCGCAGGAGGCGAACGGCGCTCACATCATCGATCTGTGCGTCGATGAGATGTCGGTCTACCCGGAAGAGCGGTACGAGTGGATGAAATGGCTCGTCAGGACAGCACAATCCCTGACATCGTCTGTCGTGTCGATTGACTCATCTGATTCCAACACGATTTATGCCGGATTGGAAGCCCACGACGGCTCCATCAGCAGACCCGCCATCAACTCATTCAATCTGGAAGATGGCCGCCAGGTTCTGGTTGACATGGCGCGCGAAAAAAACGCCATCCTGTTTGCCAATGCCAGTGGAAACCGCGGCATGCCGCAAAACGCTGAGGAGCGGGTCAACAATCTGGAGCAATGCATGAATATGATGGATGACGGCGGGATTGCCATGGAGGACCGCTTCCTCGACCCGCTGGTCTTTCCCATCGGCGCGGGTCCGGATTTTGGCAATCATTATCTTGATGCGGTGAGCACCCTGAGAAAACGTTATCCGTCAGTCCATATTTTCGGCGGCCATAGCAATGTGTCGTTCGGACTGCCTCAGCGAAAGATTCTCAATCACGCCTTCGTGACGCTTTCGATTCTGTCCGGATGTGACTCGTTGATGATCGATCCCATCATGAACCCGGTCAAACCGTTCAACGATTTCCTCTTCGCCGCCAATTCACTGACCGCGAAGGACGAGTTTTCCGTGAAGTATCTCAGATACATCCGCGGCCTGAGCAAACCGGCGAATAAGGTTCGTCGCAAACCCGCAACTGTGAGCTCATGACTGGGACTCCCGCGATCATCCGATAGACAAGCACAACAATTCATTCAATCGAATATCAGGACTGCCAAAATGAAAGAACTACTGCCACGTGAGCGCTTTGCCCGAGCCGTACGACACGAGAAAGTGGACCGGGTTCCTTTACTGTACCGCATGAAGAGCGAAGCGAAGGAGAAAATAGCGCGCATCTACGGCGTGACCAAGACCGGAACTGGCATGAAACACAATCCGGAACTTGAACTGCGATTGGGCAACGACGCAATCATCTATCAAATTGGGATCAACGCACAATTCTCCCATCGGCCGATCAAAATCGGCGAATCCTGGTTTAACCATTTTGGAGTCGGATACGGAAAAAGCGGACTCCAAGGACGAACAGAGGAAGAACATATGGAATTCACGCAGACGCAAGAGTTCTGGGGGCCGGCAAAAGTCGTACCTGAAAACTTCCCGAACCATCATCCAATCACTTCAATGGAAGATCTCAAGAACTACACCTGGCCTGACCCGGCTGATCCAGAACTGATCGATCCCATCAAGAGTCTGCTCGACGAATATCAGAAAGACTACTACATCATCGTCGACCTGTCCTCCACCCTGATCGAAGCAGCCTATGCTCATGTGGTCGGGGCACAGAATTTCTTCCTCATGATGTTCGATCAGCCGGAACTGATCGCCGGAGTACTGGACGGTCTGACTGAATATTACACGCAACTCGGGAAGAACGTGATTGATTTGGGAATCGACATGATCCGGGTCGGGGACGACATCGGTGCACAGCAGTCAATGATGATCTCGCCTGCCCAGTGGCGTGAATTGGCAAAACCGAGATTCGACTACATGTTCAAGGAATTCCGCAAGTCAAACAAAGATATACATATCAAACTGCATTCGTGCGGAGATTACTCGCCGATCATCGGAGACATGATTGAACTCGGCGTCGACCTGTCGGGACTGATGCAGCCCACAGGCGGTAACAAGAATCAGAAAGAACTCAAGCAGAAGTTTGGAAACGACATCGCATTTATCGGCGGCTTCGACGTACAGCGACTGCTGCCGCGGGGACAGGTCGAGGCGGTCCGAAACGGTGTATGCGAGGTGATGAAAAACCTGGCCAGTGGCGGAGGCTATATTTTCTCACCCTCACACTATATTCTCGCTGACGTACCGATCCAGAACATCTTCACAATGCTCGAAGCACAACGTGACTTCGGTACCTATGGAAGATATCCGCTTAACTGAACCGGGCAGATTGACAGATGTTTAATGAAGTTGAAATAACCGATCCGGAACTTCAGATTCCTCAAGGATGGGAGTCCCGGGCACCGGAAAACTGGGAATGGGAATCGCTCTGGGAAGCGGTCGAGTATGGCGATCATGTTTACACCGACTCCAGGGTGAAGGAAGCCATTGAGGCGGACATCAACCCAAGAGTAATTCTGGATGATGGGTTGTTTCCGGGGTTCAACTTACAAGCCGACCGTTTCAGCGCCCAAGTCATATTCATTCCGGAAATGCTGATTACCGCTCGGGCGATGAAAGCGGGTCTGGCACTGATTCGGCCGCTCCTCGCAGCCAATGCGGAAAAGCCGGTCGGCACTTTTGTAATCGGAACAGTACTCGGCGATATGCACGATATCGGACAGTCAATCGTGACGATCATGCTAGAAAACGCAGGTTTCAATGTCATCAATCTGGGTACCGACGTTCATCCTGATCGATTTATTCAGACTGCCCGTGAGGAAAGTGCTGATCTAGTTGGATTCTCCGCATTACTTTCCACAACCGTCTACTACCAAAAGGTAACCATCGAAGAGTTTCAGAATGCCGGCGATCGCGATAAAGTGAAAATTCTGATTGGCGGCGCTCCGACCACTCCGGATTGGGCAGAAGAATGTGGCGCCGATGGCTGGGGCAAGGACGCTGTCGACGCTGTGCGTCTGGCACTCGAGTTGATGGAACAGCCGCGCTTCGCGTGGAATGCAGATGCTGGATAAGATTTCAGTCACTTTCAACAACTCCGACAATAATACGCAACGAACGGTTCAAGCTGAACGCGACCTGACCATCCTTGATGCCGCTCGGGCGGCTGGAGTCGAAATTGACGCGACTTGCGGATCCAGAGGACGGTGCAGAAGTTGCCGGGTCAAGATTCTGAAGGGCGATACCCCGCCGCCGACCGTTCAGGACACGATCCAACTGGGACACGACGAGGTTCAGGAAGGTTTCCGACTATCCTGCCAAACCAGGATGCTCGGCGACACGATCATCCTTCCGATGCCGCCCAAAGCAGAAGAAGGCCACCAGATTCTCGAGTCCGCGGGCTCAGGTGCCGACAACGCACACCTTCAACTTGACTGCGGCATAGCCAAGACACTCGTCAAGGCCAATGCCCCGGTGGAGGAACATCACCAGACTTCAGACGTCGAGGAGATTGTAGCCGCCATGTCCGGTCTCACCGACGAGTCAGTTCCCTTGGATGTGATCCGAGAAATACCACAAATGCTACGCAAGGAACGCGGGAACATTACAGTCGCCACATTCAATGGAAAAATTATCGACGTTGAGGCGGGAGACACCACCGACCATGTTTACGGCATGGCATTCGACATCGGTACAACGAGCGTGGTCGGCACACTGTTGGACCTGCACACTGGCGAACAACTCGCCTCCGCCGGCGGTGTCAATGCCCAATCCGTCTATGGCGGTGACCTCATGTCGCGCATCGCCTATGCCCAGTTTGATCAGAGCAAGCTGTCGACGCTGCGTGCAAAAATCCTCAATCAGGTCAACAAATACGTCCGTCAATGCAGTCGTGAGGCGAAAATCGACCCTCGGCACATCTACAAGATTGTCGTGGTGGGAAACACCTGTATGCATCACATCTTCCTTGGCATCGATGTCTCTTATGTCGGACTTGCGCCCTATGCGCCGGTCGTCCGAGACAACGTCACATTTCCAGCATCTGATCTGCCGCTGAAAGGCGCACCGAATGCCCAGATCTGTATGTTGCCGATCATCGCAGGATTTGTCGGAGCCGATACGGTGGGCTGTATCCTTTCCACCCGAATCTACGAGAGTGATGAAATTCGCGCACTGGTTGATATTGGAACGAACGGCGAAGTCGTCATGGGATCAAGGGAGCGACTGACCGCGTGTTCCGCTCCGGCAGGACCCGCACTTGAGGGAGCACAGATTCGAGATGGAATGCGCGGGGCGATGGGAGCGATCGAAAAAGTCGAAATCAGTGATGATTTTGAATGTTCAGTCATCGGTGATGTTCCGGCAATCGGTATCTGTGGTTCAGGACTGATCGATGCCGCCGCCAAAATGATTGAAAGCAAGGTCATGGATTGCAACGGAAAGATGCGCAAGCATGACCTTGAATGTTTGCCCGAGAAGATTCGCTGCAGACTGGCCAGAGGAAGTAATCAATCGTTTGAGTTCGTGCTGGTTTGGGAAGACGATTCCGGAAGGAACCAGAACATCGCGGTCACTCAGGCAGATGTGAGGCAATTGCAGCTGGCGAAGAGCGCCATCTATTCCGGAATCCGTATGCTTCAGTCGGTCATGCATGTGTCGGATGACGAGATCACCGAACTGATGCTATGCGGCGGCTTCGGAAATTACGTCAATATCGAGAGCGCAAAAACCATCAGATTGTTACCGGACCTCAGACACGAGCATATTTCCTACATCGGAAACGCAGCCTTGCTTGGTGCCCAGATGGCCTTGCTGTCAGAGACTGAACGCCTTAACGCCTCTGAAATCATAAAACAGATAGAGCATGTCGCTCTCGCCGCAAGACCGGATTTTCAGGATATATTTATTGATTCAATGGCATTCAAGGGTGACTCCTTCACCCCGCCCAAATCCAGCAGCCGCAAACGAAAACAAGGCCGATCAAGACAAACGATATAATATAATTTGCGTTTCTTAATTGAAAACAAACAGTTTTGTCGAACATCCCTCAAATTTACCTGCTCTTCGGATTCCTCGGCGCTGGCAAGACAACGCTGGTGAGAAACCTGTTGGACTCCGCCGATTTGGATATACCGACAGCCGTTATCGTTAACGAATTCGGTTCCGTGGGAATCGACGGTGAGATCTTACAGGGCAAGTCTATCGATACAATCGAACTTGCATCCGGATGTATCTGCTGTACACTCAGAGGATCTTTACTCAATGCCATCGAAGAGTTGGCGCATGACAAAGGCGCTAGACGCATCGTCGTCGAAGCAACCGGTGTGGCAGACCCTGAAGACATGCTGGACGACCTTGAAGACCCATCCATCAGGGTCAAGTTTGACGTCGCACCGATCGTAACTGTCGTCGATTCCGCTAATTTTGAAAAAATTCGCTCGATGCTCGGCGAGTTTTACGAATCGCAAGTGATTAATGCCGATATTGTCATCTTGAACAAAATCGACCTGGGCACGACCGAAGGACTTGAAAGCGTAGCTCGTGAGGTGAAGTCACTGAACGATCAGGCCGAAATCAGATTTGCTGAACATTGCGATATCGAATCCAGTCTGATTTTTTCTGAGCGGACAACGGCGCAATTCGCACAGTACGATGCTCACGAACACTCGCATCATCACGAGCACAATCACGATCATGCACACATTCATGCTCACGATCATGCTCACGAATCAATGACTTCGCTCGTTTTCCAACCTCGCAGAGACCTGTCAAAGTATGAATTCGAGCGATTTTGCGGCGAATTGCCCGATAGGGTCTGGCGAATGAAAGGATATATGCTGTTGGACGAGCAACCGGTGTTGATACACTATAGCGCTGGCAGTCTTGACATTACCGATTCGCAGTCCCGGGATAATTATCGAATGGTGGTGATCGGCGAGGAACTTGACGAGTGCCAATTGGAGCTTGGATTAGGCCGGACGATCGCAGCCGCGGTCGCCTAACTTCATTCGACGAAGCCAAACGTACGGGATTCACATTACACAAAGAGCGGGATTATGAACTGACACTGCAATATTCAAAATTCGTTAGTTTCCCAGATTAACAACAACCTAAAATTAAAATGAACACCTCAACCCAGGCATCGTTGGCCAGCAAAGCCTACGATCAATTGGTGACTCAGATTACAAGATTGCACTTGCAGCCCGGTTCGGTACTTGCTGAAAAGTCGCTGGTTGATACTCTCAATATCGGCCGCACACCGGTTCGCGAAGCGCTCCAGAGATTGGCGATCGAAGGACTGGTGGTCCACAGACTCAATCGTGGAATGTTCGTTTCAGAAATCACCTACTCGAACATCCAGGAAGTCTATGAATTCAGGAGTCTGATTGATGCAAGAGCCTGTCGATTGGCGGCGATACGGGCCAGCGAAGATCAGAAGGCTGAGTTGATGAAAATTCATAAGTCTCTCGCCGATGCCACGCAGCGGGACGACATTGATGCATATGTTGAACTCGACAGGGAATACTATCGTGTTCTGTGCGCTGCCTGCGGCAACTCTTTCGTGGCGGAGACCATACCGAAGATATTCAATCTTCACCTGCGGTTATGGTTTTACCTCTCCAAAAAGTTGGGTTCCTGGCATTCCATCGCTGAGGCTCATGAGGTGATGACTCAGGAGGTATCGGAGGCAATCTATGACTGCGACCCGGACCGTGCTGAAATCGCCATGTTGAACTACATCTCCCAACGCCAGCACGACCTGCGAAAAATATTCTAACCTGGATCAGGCTGTCGCAATCTGCAGCTTCAGCCATACTGCAGGTGCCTTGTGTCGCACCACAACCGGGTGACTGATGCGGTCAGATCTGCTGTGTCAACGACTGATACTGACAAGATCTCGCACAATCCTGAGCGCGTGTTTCTTTTCTTTTTTCGATTCAGACACGACCGAAAGCGGATTGCGAAATGACAGTCGGATACGCTTGGAAGTGCCTGATTATCGTTTGCAAGACTCACGCATTTCACTTAAAATAAGCCGCATTCGATGGCTTATTCACGCCGGCGTACCGCCTAGAGGAGAGAGATCCCATCATGCTGACAAGCAACCCCTTTTACGAAATCGCTTCATTCATTCCACCTGCAGCAATGAAGACGTTTGTAGTCGTTATGGTCATCTTCGTTTTGGTGGGCACGATCTTCGACGTCATCCATAAGCAGAGCGCAAGATATTTCTTTGAAAACATGAGGAAATCCAAATCTGACAGCACTCGCGATGTCGGCGGAGGAGAAAAGGCCAGGATCGCCTGCACAACTGCGGTCCATGACGTTCTCGCATCTGGCGAATTTTGCAATCCCAGACGTCGAATTGCTCACCTTCTGACCATGTATGGCTTCATTATTTTCCTGTTGGCCACCGCCATCATGATTTTTGGTTACAGTGAGTCCAGTACAGCGACCCCGACGGTGTATCCGTTACTATGGCACCTCGGAGCATTCATGGTTTGTGCAGGCGGGTATTGGTTCTGGTTCTTCATTCGTGCAGATGTCGCTGCCGAAGGCCTTTCACGGTTTCGATTCATGCCTGCAGACCTTTTTGTGGTTTCCCTGCTGGCGTCTACAACATCCGCCCTGATCTGGTCGTTCTTTCTGAGCATTGAGGCCGGGTTTCTGGCGTCGCTGTTTTTCCTGCTTTTTATCGTCTCCACCGTCGTCCTGTTTGGTGGGGTACCGTGGTCCAAGTTTGCCCACATGTTTTTCAAGCCGGCCGCAGCATTTCAAAAACGTCTGGCGGACGCTGACGGATCGAGAAGCAATCTTCCGCCGCCAGTCGATACACCTGCCAAGTTCGGCCTCGGCATAAAGAGAGACATGCCACACCACTATTGAGCGCAACCGTGATTTCGCAGCCGATCAGGCTCAAATTACCTATTGATTGATCCAACAAACTGACGAGCGAAAACTATGCCGACATTTGTATATATGACCCGTTGTGATGGCTGTGGCCACTGTGTCGACATCTGTCCATCTGACATCATGCACATTGACAAGACCTACCGACGGGCTGTCAACATCGAACCGAATATGTGCTGGGAGTGCTACTCGTGTGTGAAAGCATGTCCCCAGAACGCCATCGATTGCCGGGGTTACGCCGATTTTGCACCACTCGGACACAGTGTCCGGGTGTTGAGAGAAGAGGAGAAAGGAACAATTTCCTGGCGTATCAAGTTTCGAGACGGTCGGGAGAAGAACTTCGTTTCTCCGATCACTACTGAGCCATGGGGTGAGAAAATCCCGCGACTCGCGGATCTTGAGGTGCCGACACAAGAAGCCCTTGAGTCACAGTTGCTGTGCTACGAGCCGAACGCCCTGAATATTGAGACGGGATTGCCCACCATCGACAAGGATAAATTCAAGCAAGGAGTCTACTATTGATGAAAGTGAAAACGAAATATGTAGACTGCGACATTCTGGTTGTCGGCGGCGGTATGGGCGGCACCGGTGCGGCTTATGAAGCTCGCTACTGGGGTCGGGACCTCAAGATCGTCGTAGCGGAAAAGGCCAATATCGATCGCTCTGGCGCTGTAGCTCAGGGTTTATATGCCATCAACTGCTATATGGGAATGCAATGGGATGAGAATCAACCCGAAGATCACGTACGTTACGCACGCAATGACCTGATGGGAATGGTCAGGGAAGACCTTGCCTACGATATGGCACGACACGTCGACTCGACCGTACACAAGTTCGAGGAGTGGGGATTGCCGCTGATGCGCGACCCTGAAACCGGTCGCTATCAGCGCGAGGGCAAGTGGCAGATCATGATACACGGTGAGAGCTACAAGCCAATTGTGGCTGAGGCGGCCCGCAAGTCCGCGGACGAAATCTACAACCGCATCATGGTAACCCACCTTTTATCTGACGAAAGCCAACCGAACAGAATCGGCGGAGCGGTGGGATTCAACGTGCGTACAGGTGACTATTATGTGTTCCGCGCCAAGGCTGTGATCGTAGGCGCTGGGGGTGCATCTCATATCTTCAAGCCGCGCTCTGTCGGTGAGGGAATGGGGAGGACCTGGTATGCTCCATGGAGCTCAGCTTCCGCCTATGCCTTGCCAATCATGGTCGGTGCGAAAATGACCCAGATGGAAAATCGCATCGTGTTGTGCCGGTTCAAGGACGGGTATGGTCCTGTCGGCGCTTATTTCCTGCACCTTAAAACCTACACCCAGAACGCATACGGCGAGGAATACGAATCCAAGTGGTATGAACATACCAAACAACTTGTCGGTGAGTATATCGACCATCACCCGACTCCGACATGTCTCAGAAATCACGCTTTTATTGAGGAAATGAAGGCGGGGCGAGGCCCGATTCACATGGTCACCAAAGAAGCGTTTCAAGATCCGCACAAGGAAGTCATCGGTTGGGAGAATTTTCTGGGAATGACAGTCGGACAAGCGGTAGTCTGGGCTTCCCAGGATATCGATCCGAAGTACATCAATCCGGAACTGACCACTTCAGAGCCTTACGTCATGGGATCTCATGCAACCTGTTCAGGTGCATGGGCCAGCGGACCGGAAGATGTCTCGCCGGAAGAATATTATTGGGGCTACAACCGAATGATGACTGTTGATGGACTGTTTGGTGCCGGTGATGCACTCGGTGGTACCGCACATGCGTTCTCCTCCGGATCCTTCACGGAAGGCCGGCTGGCAGCCAAGGCGGCAGTGAGATACATTCGCGATCATGCCAACGATCAGATAAAGATTTCGGAAAAACAGTACAACGACCTGAAATCCATTATTTACAAGCCTCTTGAGAACTTTTCTGTCGGGCGTAACGAAATAGTCGGAGGTACGGTTTCTCCCAGCTATATCCTGCCAATCCATGGATTGCAGCGACTGGAAAAGATTATGGATGAATATGCGGGCGGTATCAGCAATAACTACATGACCAACGAGCCGATGTTGCTGCGCGGGCTGCATCTGCTCCATACCCTGCAGGAAGATCTCAATCACATCGGTGCCGAAGACCTGCACCAATTGCAACGAGCCTGGGAACTGGCACATCGCGTCATCGCTTCCGAGTCTGTGGTCAGGCACACCCTGTTCCGTGAGGAGACCCGTTGGCCCGGGTACTACTATCGCGGGGACTTCATGAAGCTGGATGATGACAACTGGCATGCGCTGACCCTGTCCCGACGAGATCCCCAATCGGGTGAGTGGACGATGGAAAAAGCCCCGGTTTACCACATCGTAGATTGAATTCAATTTGGAGAGTACCGAGTCCATTCGTGCTGATGTTATCATCGGACGATTCAACACCGTGGTCTCAGTATCTGCAAATCGAGTGATTGATTCGGCGATAACCGAATCCTGACGGCTGTTGTGAACGAGGTGAACGCGCCCGACCTCACTGTAAATCAATCGATTGCCGCGAGAGTGCTGATGTCATGCAGGTAATGGATACGGCGATTCGTGCCTGCATCAGTCCGGATGTCCATCCCTCCCGGATAACTGGAATTCTACGAAACGCAACTGCTCGGCTTTCGGCAGCAGGCGATATCCTTGACCTGATCTCCAGCAATCCGGCAACAGAAAACACACTCGCGAAAGCGGCCCAAACACAGAAACAAGCTCTGGAAAATGGTGAATTCGTGTCTCTGCGCGAATTCGCATCGCAACTGACCACGTTGGAGCAACTCGCGGCGACGGACCAGCCGCATACGCGAGCAGCGGTAATCGAGTGCCAGGCACTGATCGCCGCATCAATGCAGAACCACCAATCGGCAGCGGAACTTTGCCGGTACGGTTCGGAAATTGCCGATCTGGAATACGCTCAAAAATGGTGTCTTTTGCATCTGCAGGCAATTCTTCTGGCGGAGCACGGCCAGCTATTCGAAGACGACACGTCACTTCAAGCGGCGATCGAATTGCTGAAAACCACAATCTTGCCGTTGGCGGAAGAATCCGCAGACTCACAAAACATGGCAAGAAGCCATTCCACATTGGGAAACGTTCTAGGCATGATCGGACAACGTCGCAGGGGGACCCGCCATCTTGAGGAAGCCATCAAGGCATTTGAAGAGGCGTTGGATCAAATCAGTCCCGACATCGCTCCGGCGATGTGGGCAGGCGTACAGAACAGTCTGGGGAATGCACTGGGCTCGTTGGGGCAACGTTCGTCAGACGACAACCTGCTGAGGCAATCGATTGAAGCTTTCGAACAAGCGCTTACCCGGCAAAGTGAATCGTCATGCGCCAGCGACTGGGCATCCACAATGAATAATCTGGCAGCTGTGCAGCAGTCACTTGGCTGTAGCCAGAACGACGCCAAAGTACTGAAACAGTCGGTCGAATCCTATAAAGCGGTACTTCGGGTATGGACGCGAGCCGACATGCCTCTGGATTGGGCGACCACTATGGACAATCTCGGCACCGCACTTCGTAATCTAGGCGAGCATCGTCGAGGTCCTGGCACACTGAAACAGGCAGTGGCAGCATATAGGAGTGCGCTCGCAGAGCGTCAGCGAGAATTGGTACCCGACGATTGGGCGAAGACTCAAAACAACCTCGGAGCGGCACTGCAGAAGCTTGCGCAGCGGGAAGAAAGTTCCGAGATCATGCAAAGAGCCACCGAATCTTACGAACAATCCCTGGCTGAATGGACTCGTGAGAAAACACCTCTCACCTGGGCGTTCACAATCGCGAATCTGGGCGTCGCGCGGCGCGAAGTCGCACAGATGACGGGGGATATCGAAACCGCTGACAAGGCTGTGGAAGAGATTGGTGCCGCGGTCGATTTCTTTCGCGGTGCCAGTCACGCGCAGTACACGGAACTCGGGGAAGAGCAGCTTTCCAAGGCCCGTATGCTACTGGCGACACTGGTTGCAGAAAAAGACTCCGGAGCCGCGGGAGGCAACACATCTGCGGTCGACGACGTGAACACCGCATGATTCCACCTCAATGTGGCAGCGCTTTACTTTTCCAGTCACCCGAAGCGCTTGAATCGACGGCATCTTGGCCTTGGAGTTTTTCTCTCAGTGCGCTTGCGGTATGGGAACGCTTTGACCGAAGCACGCGAGAGAGTCTGCCTTGGGTGACGACTCGGCCACCAAAGTCCCCGCCTTCCGGCCCCAAGTCAATGATCCAGTCGGCTTCCGCAATAATGTCCAGATTGTGCTCGATGATCACAACCGTGTTCCCGGCATCGACCAATGAATGAATGACTGTGATCAGTTTAGCGACATCTGCGGTATGGAGCCCGACTGTCGGCTCATCAAGTATATACAAGGTATTGATTCGGTGGGTTTTTCCTTTGGCTTGTCTGGCACCTCCCTTTGGCAGAGCCTTTGACAGCTCGGAGACAAGTTTTATCCGCTGGGCCTCCCCGCCACTCAAAGTGGGACTCTGTTGTCCCAGAGTGAGATAACCCAATCCTACATCGACTAGCAAGCCAAACACGCGGGAAAGTGGTGGTATTGGAGCGAAAAACTCTTGCGCCTCTTCCATGCTCATGTTGAGAACGTCCGCAATTGACTTGTCCCGATAGCGAACCGCAAGCGTTTCAGAATTGAATCTGCCTCCTGAACAACTCTCACACCTCATGCGAACATCCGGCAAGAAATTCATTTCAATTTTCTTCAGCCCCTGTCCCCCGCAGTCCTCACATCTGCCACCCTCGACATTGAATGAGAACCTGCTCGCCTCGTAACCGCGAAGTCTCGCTTCAGCAGTATCGGAGAACAGCTTGCGTATCGTCTGCCAGACATTGACGTAGGTTGCCGGACATGATCGCGGCGTTTTCCCGATCGGGGTTTGATCAACCTCCAATACCCTGCCGACACGGTCCGACCCGGTTATCCCGTCGCATCCATCCCAGGCACGCCCATCCGTGGTCCTCGACTGTCGCGATAACAATGCAGCCAGGTTTGGGTACAGTACATCACGAACCAATGTACTCTTTCCGCTCCCGCTCACTCCGGTTACGCAGACCAGCGACTCAAGTGGGATTGATACGTTGATCTTTTTCAGATTGTTCCTGACTGCACCGGTAATCCGAATCGCAGATTTCTGATCAGGCACAGGTCTGGATCTGCCCATAGGATGCTCAAGTGGATTGCGGAGCATATTGCCGGTAATCGAATTGAAATTCTGCATGATCTGTGGCAACGATCCCGTCGCAACCACCGAGCCACCCCGAATGCCACCTCCGGGCCCCAAGTCAATAATGTGATCGGCACAGGTAATCGTTTCCTCATCGTGCTCAACCACGACTATCGTATTGCCCTTGTCTCTCAACGACTTCAATGCTGCAAGTAAACGCTTGTTGTCTCGCGAATGCAAACCGATTGTGGGTTCATCCAGCACATAGCAGGCTCCACACAGACTGGACCCAAGTTGTGCCGCAAGTCGTATCCGTTGCGCTTCGCCCCCACTCAGTGTTGGAGCTGAACGACTGAGTGCCAGATAGGAAAGGCCGACAGACTCCAGAAACTCCAATCTGGAATTGAGTTCCGAGAGAATATCAGCGGCAGCGTAGCTCTGTCTTTCGGACAAATCCAACTTCGCCAGCAGCAAACGAGCCGCGGATATGGAAAGTTCACAGATCTGATCGATTGTCTTGCCCTTGAACTTGACAGCCAGGGCGACGCGATTCAAACGCTTGCCCAGACATGTACTGCAAGCATCGTCGGTAGTGTCCTGCTCCGGAACCAACTCATCGTCCATATCGCAGTCCTGAAGTTCCAGCCCTGTTCCAAGACATGTATGACACCACCCCTGTCTCGAGTTATAGGAAAATAGTCTCGGGTCAAGTTCCTCGAAAGATCGCGCACAGCGGCTGCACGAACGTTGAGTCGAGTATGTTTTCAGTTCCTGTGTCTGTACTCCGGGCACCGGTGGTGTTGCAGCGATCCGAAAATGTCCATCGTTCACGTTCAATGCGTCTGTGATGGCAGCGCGCAGTTTCCGACTGTCTGAATCCGAAACTTTCACAGTGCTGATGGGCATGTCGATGTCATGCTCGCGATATCGGTCTAGACGTGGCCATTGGTCTGTCGGTAACAGTTCACCGTCGACAAGAAGATGTGAGACACCTTTTCGATTCGCCCATTTTGCGAGGTCTGTGTAGTAACCTTTTCTGGATACAACCAAAGGGGCAAGTACACTGATTCGACTCCCGCGATACCGCGACTGAATCTGCTGAATGATTGTCTCCACCGATTGGGATTCAACCGCAACGTCGCAATCAGGGCAATACTGAGTTCCAAATCGAACGAACAGCAGTCTGATGTAGTGATAGACCTCAGTCAGAGTCGCCACCGTACTTCTACGCCCACCGCGACTGGTCCGCTGTTCGATGGCAACAGTCGGCGGAATTCCCGTGACCGCATCAAAGTCCGCTCTGGTAGCTGGCTGTACAAATTGCCTCGCGTAGGCGTTGATTGTCTCCAGATACCTTTTCTGCCCTTCCGCAAAGAGAATATCAAATGCAACCGTACTCTTGCCACTGCCACTGAGTCCGGTTATGACTGTCATTGCGTTGTATGGAATCGACAGGCTGATTTCCTTCAGATTTCGCTCACGGGCGTTGCGAACGGCAATTTCGCGTTGCGCAAGTCTTTTGGATTCAGTGCTGCGCAATGCGACTGTCGAGGAGTGTGCGTCATGTCGCGTAAAGTGATCCCGCAGCGCGATTTCGGTTGGCGTCTTCCCCCTTTCGGCCAAATCCCGAGGGGTACCCTCGGCAACCAGCTGGCCACCGCAATCACCACCTTCAGGCCCAAGATCAATGACCCAGTCGGCGCATGAAATCAAATCAAGATTGTGCTCAATCACAATGACCGAGTTGCCCCCGTCAATCAATTTTCTCAACGAAGTGACAAGTCTCGAAACATCCTTGAAATGCAACCCGGTTGTCGGCTCGTCAAAAAGGAACAGTATGTGTCCCAGGTTTCGAATTCGGCGACTGCTCTTGGCCACATGGGCCGCCAGCTTAAGCCTCTGAGCCTCGCCACCACTCAAGGTGGGGATGGGTTGACCGAGCTTGAGGTATTCCAGACCTACATCCACCAATGGCGACAGGGCATTGCATATTTTCCGACTGTCCCTGAAAAACTGCACTGCCTCAGCAACGGTCATCTCCATGATCTCGACGATCGACTTGGGCGTCACCTGGGAATCCGGGCTGATCCGCACATCACATATTTCAGAACGGAATCGAGCACCATTACAGTCCGGACAGCGAAGGTAAACATCACTGAGGAACTGCATCTCGATATGCTCAAAACCGGTACCACGACAGGTCGGACAACGCCCGAGATCAGAGTTGAAACTGAAGTTCCCGGCTGTGTAGCCTCTGCTGATCGCCAGCGGCTCCTGTGCCAATAACTCCCGAATGGCAGTCAGCGCTCCCACATAACTCACCGGATTTGAGCGGGTGGTCTTGCCGATCTGGGCTTGCGACACCATCACAACGTCCGTCAGCTGATCAATTCCCCTCAACTCGTCAAAATCCCCCGGTACCGGAGTCGATTTCCCTTGACCTCGAAGCATTCCTCGAAACAAGACCTCTTCGACCAGGGTCGATTTGCCCGAACCGCTGACACCTGTCACACAAACCATTGTGTTGAGTGGAATTGCAACATCAATGCTCTTGAGATTGTGTTGCCGCGCACCCTTGATCAGTATTTCCTGACTCGATTGCGGTGATGCCGACATCATTCCGGTCGGCAGATAGTCGCCATTGACCAAGCACCTCGCGGTGACAGAATCGCGGCTTTCCATCAACTCGTCGAGCGATCCGAAATGCACAACACGACCACCCTTCTCGCCGGGGCCCGGGCCGATGTCAAGTACCTGTCCGGCCGCACGGATCACCTGTTCTTCATGTTCAACCACAAGAAGGGTGTTACCTGCCTGGCGCAGACGATGAAGAACGCTCACTACCCGGCCGACATCGCGGGAATGCAAGCCAATCGTCGGTTCGTCCAAAACAAAAAGTGTATTCACCAATGTCGTTCCGAGCGCAGTCGTAAGGTTTATTCTCTGAACCTCTCCACCGCTGAGTGTCCGCGACTGACGATTCAAGCTCAGATATCCCAGTCCGACATCATGCAGATACTGCAAGCGGGCGCGGATCTCATCGAGCAGCATGTTCGCAGTCTCGTCCACGGCAGCCGAAAACTCAACTCGGTGGAAGAAGTCAAGGCATGATGCAATCGGAAGCGATACCAGTTCATGAATCGACAACCCCGGCATGCCCGCAAACTGATCCTCCGTCATGGTGTGATTCGGATGCCTGATTCTTCTGACTTGCCGCTGGATTTCTGGATGATTCCCAACCCGCCAGTTCAATGCATCCAGCTTGAGTTGGGCACCGCAGCAATCCGGGCACTCCGTATAGATTCGGTATTTCGAGAGGAAAACACGGACATGCATATTACGTCTGCGCCGTTCCAGCCAGCGGAAAAACTTCTTCACCCCGTACCACTTGCCGCTATACCAGCCGCCCTCTCCTTCCATTACCCACTCGCGCTCATTCTCACTCAAGTTCTTCCAGGGCACATCAAGGGGAATGCCACTTGACTCGGCGAAACGAAGAATATCGCGGTAACTTTCACTGTAGACCGGTGAACGGAAAACCTTGACGGCACCCTGACGCAACGTCAGCGAATGATCCGGAATCACCTGCTCGTAGTCGATACCCATAATGCGCCCAAATCCGCGGCAAGTCTCGCAGGCACCAACCGGAGAATTGAAGGAAAACAGATTTGAAACCGGTTCATTGAAATTAAGGTTGCAATTTGTGCAGCGCAGACTGCTCGAATACTCATGCATCCTTCCTGCACCTTGTCGCTCCTTGTCCAATCGCTGCACGTAAAAAGTTCCCGCACCTGCACTCAATGCCGATTCGATTGATTCAAAAAACCGAGAGCGATTTTCTTCCACGCATTGCAGTCGATCCTGAACGACCAATACAACCCTGCCCGTCCGACTGGCAATTCGCGTGTATCCTTGGCGTGCGAGATGCTCGGCGGCGTATTCGGTCGACAGTTCCTCTGGTATATTGATGGGAAACAGAATCTGGACAAATTGTGAGTTGCGACGCGATGTGGTCCACTCGGACATGATCTTATCGACGATCTGCTCGGGACTTAGTCGGCTGATCGCAGCCCCACAGCCATTGCAATGCAATGATGCCACCCTTGAATACAACAACTTGAGATGATCGTTGAGTTCGGTCATCGTGCCCACGGTCGAACGCGTGGACCGAACAGGATTGACCTGGTCGATAGCCACCGCCGGTGGCACACCGTCAATTGACTCGACCCGCGGTCGGTCCATTCGATCCAGGAATTGGCGAGCGTAGGGAGAGAATGTCTCGACATACCGCCTCTGGCCTTCTGCATAGATCGTGTCAAAGGCCAATGAGGACTTGCCGGAACCACTCACACCGGTGATCACGGTCAGTTCCTTGAGCGGAATATCGAGGTCGATGTCCTTTAGATTGTTCTGTTTGGCACCACGAACTTTCAGATAGCCGGTACCATTACCGGAACGATGTCGGGTGCGTTGACTCACCGGACGGAAGACCTGCCACTCAGCAGATCGGTTCGAAGATGCGGGAAGCAGCGATGCTTGCGGTACGACAACAAGACCTGATCCTCATCGCGCGCAATGTCAGTCAGTCTTCGCCAGACGCTTCAAAAGTTGCTGAATTTCCGGAGGTGACATCATCGCTTTCGGATTCAGAGGCAACTCCGGGAATGTCGGGTGCGTCCGGAACAACGTCCGCATTCTGGGCGCGGTGTCTGAGTGCCATATCCATGAGTACAAGTGCCATCATCGCCTCGGCAATTGGTGCAGCTCGCAATCCGACGCAGGGGTCATGCCGACCGCTGACGGAAACCTCCACATTCTCACCGGCGCGGTTGACCGTGGTTCCCGGAATGAGAATGCTTGAGGTTGGCTTGAATGCGACTGAAACCACAATCGGCTGTCCAGTGGAGATTCCACCGGCGATGCCTCCGGCATTATTGGAGCGAAACCCCGCCGTTGTCATCTCGTCCCGGTATTCGGACCCGGTCATGGACACGCTGGAAAATCCGGCACCGATCTCCACGCCCTTGACCGCATTGATGCCCATCATGGCAGACGCTATTTCGGCATCAAGGCGTGCGTAGAGCGGCTCGCCCCAACCTGTTGGAACTCCATCGGCCTCAACCAGAATACAGGCACCCACCGAATTGCCTTGGCGGCGAAGTTGATCGACATACTTCTCCAGTTGCGGAACCTGCGTCTGACATGGCCAGAAAAATGGATTCGTCTCCACATCGCTCCAGTCATGTGATTCCGGTTGGATTGTCCCAATTGCCGATACACAGCCCCGTATGGTCGTACCGTATCGTTCCTGCAGATATTTTCTCGCAATCGCGCCTGCCGCGACTCGTAACGCAGTTTCCCGGGCTGAGGACCGTCCGCCACCGCGATGGTCGCGTATCCCGTATTTTCGCGCGTAGGTGTAATCCGCGTGCCCGGGACGATATCGGTCCATTATTTTCGAGTAATCCCGGGATCGCTGCTCAGTATTGTGGATAATCAGGCCGATCGGGGTCCCTGTAGTCCTGTTTTCAAAAACCCCGGACAGAATCTGAACCTGGTCAGGTTCCCGTCTCTGACTGGTGAACTTTGAAGTGCCTGGCTTGCGACGATCAAGTTCCAGCTGAATGTCGGATTCGCTCAGTTCCATTCCCGGCGGACAGCCATCTACGATACATCCGATCGCAGGTCCATGACTCTCCCCGAAAGTCGTCAGTGTGAATAGCGTACCGAATGAGTTGCCGGACATCAGTTCCACCCCCTGAAAAACTCAGAATTTCTCGTGCGAGATTGCAATCTGATCGGGTTTTTTCAGGTTACAGGCAGGGTTACCCCGACCTGCCCCTGATATTTGCCATCACGATCCTTATACGACGTTTCGCAGGGATCATCCGTCTCAAAGAAAATAACCTGGGCTACTCCTTCGTTTGCGTAGATTTTCGCCGGCAGGGGCGTCGTGTTGGAAAATTCAAGTGTGGCATACCCCTCCCACTCCGGTTCAAATGGTGTGACATTGACAATCACACCGCAACGGGCATAAGTTGACTTTCCGAGACAGACAGTCAACACGGAACGGGGAATTCTGAAATATTCCACTGTACGGGCAAGTGCGAACGAATTTGGCGGAATGATACAGACGTCAGATTCAATATCCACGAAACTATCTTGCGAAAAGTGCTTTGGGTCAACGACTGCCGTATTGATGTTGGTAAAAATCTTGAATTCACTTGAACATCGGATGTCATAGCCATAACTCGAGGTTCCAAATGAAATAACCCGGTTTCCATCAACGTTGCTGACCTGATCCGGCACATAAGGTTCAATCATCCCGTGCTCGGTCGCCATCTGGCGGATCCACTTGTCCGACTTGATCGACAAAACAACTATCCGATGTTCAGGTATTTTGAATTACGATTGATGGAAAATCACTCGTAAAGTCTTTTTTCTTCGCTGAGAGACGGGCTGCCATGGTTCGCGCGATCTGTTGATACTGACTGGCAATCTCACCATCGGGGTCACTCACCACAGTCGGCTTTCCACCGTCCGCATCACTGCGTATCCGGCCATCCAGGGGGACACCGCCCAGATAACTGATTCCGTAATCACTCGCCATGCGTTCACCGCCGCCCTGACCGAATATATGCTCCTGATGGCCACATTGACTGCAGATGTGCACACTCATGTTCTCAACAATGCCAAGCACTTCAATCTTGACTTTCTCAAACATACGATAGGCTTTGCGGGCATCAAGCAGCGCAATGTCCTGAGGCGTAGTGACGATGACCGCGCCGCTCACGGGGACGCGCTGTGCCAACGTCAGTTGCGTGTCGCCGGTTCCCGGCGGCAGGTCAATGATCAGATAGTCCAACTCGTCCCAAGCTGTCTGTTTCAGCAACTGCTCAAGCGCCTGTGTCACCATGGGTCCGCGCCAGATCATGGGGCTTTCCTCATCGATCAGGAATCCAATTGACATCGCCTGAAGGTGATAGCTGTAGACCGGCTGCATCATTTTGCCGTCCTTGCTCTGTGCCTTGCCGGTGACACCCAGCATTCGCGGCTGGCTCGGGCCATAGATGTCGGCATCCAGAATTCCAACCCGGGCACCTTCCGCGGACAGTGCCAGTGCAAGGTTCACCGATACAGTCGACTTGCCGACACCGCCTTTGCCCGATCCCACCGCAATCATGTTCTTGATACCGGAGATCGGCGAGACGCCATCCTGTACTGCATGAGAGAAAACTTTGGAATTGAATGCTACATCAACTTGCAAATCTGCGGAAATTCCGGCAATTTCATTCTTGATCGCCGCTCCCAATGACTCGTGCCAGCTCTTTGCGGGATAACCCAGTGCCACATCGACGTGCACCGTACCTTTCTCAACCGATATGCCCTTGATTTTCTTATCTGCAATCAAAGAAGTCCCGGTATGCGGGTCATTGATCTTTGACAGTACTGATTCAACATCAGCTTTGGTAGTCGTGTGCATATAACGTCAATTCTGGCAAGGCAATACGAATTCTGAACCGACAGCCGAAATTTATTGCTGCCTCACGCTAGTGTTTGAATATACAATAATATTCGCTGAATCCGGTTACAGCGAACAAACTTCTATATCAGGTTGATATACGGTTATTGTAGCATACCGCCAACTATCGACGGACCGGTTGGACACCATTTCCAAACAGATCGAAATGCACAGAAAAATCCTCGTAACGACCGCACTGCCCTATGCCAATGGCCCGATCCATCTGGGACACATGGTGGAACATATTCAGACCGACATCTGGGTACGCTTCCAGCGTATGAACGGTAATGTCTGCTATTTCGTCTGTGCAGACGACGCGCATGGAACTCCGATCATGCTGAAGGCCAGAGAGATGAAGATCGAGCCGGAAAAGCTGATCGCACACTACAAGAAGGAACACGAGGCTGACTTTTCGGGATTCAACATCAGTTTCGATAACTATCATTCAACACATTCTGACGAAAACCGGGATCTATCGCAATATATCTATCTCAAGTTGCGCGAAGGCGGACACATCTGCCGAAAGACCATCAGTCAGGCATACGACGTAAAAGAAGGTCTGTTTCTGCCGGACCGATTTGTGAAAGGCGAATGCCCGCGATGCGGTGCTCCAGACCAGTACGGAGACAGTTGTGAGAACTGCGGGGCAACGTACACACCCTCGGATCTGACCAATCCGGTCTCCGTGCTGTCCGGCCAGCCACCCGAGGTTCGCGAGTCCGAGCATCTGTTTGTGCGTCTGAGTGACTTCACAGACATGTTGCAGAAGTGGATCGCCGAGGAAATCTCCCAGACAGAAGCGCAAAACAAGCTCAAGGAATGGTTTGAGACCGGGCTGAATGACTGGGACATCTCCCGGGATGCACCGTACTTCGGGTTTGAGATTCCGGATGAGAAGGACAAGTACTTCTACGTCTGGCTGGATGCTCCGATCGGCTACATCGCCAGTTTCAAGAATTTATGTGATCGCAAGGGCATCGACTTCGACGAATACTGGAAAGAGGACAAGAACACAGAACTATACAACTTCATCGGCAAGGACATCCTGTATTTCCACACCCTGTTTTGGCCTGCCATGCTGCATGGCGCCGGGTTCCGAAAGCCAACCAATGTATTTACTCACGGATTCCTGACGGTCAACGGTACGAAGATGTCCAAGTCCAGGGGAACATTCATCACTGCGCGCACGTATCTTGATTTTCTGGACCCTGATTACATTCGATACTACTATGCGGCGAAACTGAATGACAGGGTCGAGGATATCGACCTGAATCTTGATGACTTCATCCAGAGAATCAATTCGGACCTGGTCGGAAAGGTCGTCAATATCGCAAGCCGCTGCGCTGGTTTTGTTGCAAAGAACTTCGATGGGAAGCTCAGTGCGCAACTCGATGACGAGAATCTGTATCGGCTGCTCGCTGATGCCCGTGAATCAATCACTGAAGCTTTCGAAGGACGGCAGTTCAGCAAGGCGATGAGGGAGATCATGGCTCTGGCGGATATCGCAAATCAATACGTCAATGATCAAAAGCCGTGGGTGCTTGTCAAAGATCCGACACAGCACGAAAAACTGCACAATGTCTGTACCCAAGGAGTCAATATGTTCCGGGTGTTGATTCACTATCTCGCACCGGTAGTGCCACAACTGGCTCAGCGGGTTGGAGAGTTTCTCAATGACCCCGTCGATCAGTGGGAACGCATTGATTCACCTTTGCTCGATCACGACATCAGCGGCTACATTCACCTGATGAAGAGAATTCAGAAAAAGGAAATCGACGCCATCATCGCCGCAAGTGCCGAACCGGATCCCGGTGATTCATCCGAAAATAACAATCAGATTTCCATCAGCGACTTTGCGAAAGTCGATCTTCGTACAGCGACAATTCTCGAAGCTGAGGATGTTGTCGAATCCGATAAACTCATCAAGCTCAAAGTCGACATCGGCAACGAAACCAGGCAGATATTTGCCGGCGTGAAAAAGTTCTACCGCCCTGAGCAATTGATCGGTCGCAGGGTGGTGATTGCAGCCAATCTCGCACCGAGAAAAATGAGTTTTGGCATATCCGAAGGGATGGTCCTGGCGGCTGAAGATGGCGAAAAACTTTCGTTGATTAGTCCTGGGGACGACATCAATCCCGGGAAGAGAGTCAGTTGAATTTGAACTCCGCATGCATCCCGTCACCAACAACGCCTGAGGAGATTGATCGTCATCTGCCGCAGACCCAGTGTACGATGTGTGGCTACCCTCGCTGCCTCGACTATGCGTACGCAGTTGCTGAAGGGAAATCGGAAATCAATCGCTGTCCGCCCGGCGGAAACGAAACACTCCGTGCCCTTGCGGAACTGACCAATCGCCCCATTTCCTCACTTGCTGAAGACTGCGTGCCCTACGCAGGCCGAAAGGTTGCCGCAATCGACGAGGAAATCTGCATCGGCTGTACCCTATGCATTGTGCCTTGTCCGCTCGACGCAATCATCGGTACCGCAAAACACATGCATACCGTCATCGAAGACAACTGCAGCGGATGCGGGCTGTGCCTCGACCACTGCCCTGTCGATTGTATCAGGATGGTGGATTGTGACGTTGCGGGCAGTACCAATTTCTGGAAGGATTTCCGAGAGGATGAAGTTTCCCGGTGGAGAGCGCTTGCACAACGACACTGTGAACGGGTCAGCAGCGATGATCAGACTGTCGCCGACCCAGAACAGTTCTCAGATCTCAAGTCGCACATACGCGACGCAGTCAATCGGGAACGATCGAGGAGATGGAAGCAAACCCATAAGAAAGCGGCCCGACTGCAGCCCATCCGAAAGGCACGATGAACTCGACCAAACGAAGGCAGATCTTCACCCGATTCCGCGAGGCCAATCCAAATCCGACGACGGAACTCAACTTCTCCGGCAACTTCCAGCTGCTGATTGCAGTAGTCCTTTCCGCACAGGCAACCGATAAATCCGTCAATGCGGCCACCGAACATTTATTCAAGGAAGCACCAGATGCGCAATCCCTGTTCAATCTGGGAATTGAGAGGGTTACAGAACTGATCAGAACAATCGGTCTTTTCAACAGCAAGGCGAAAAATCTGATTCGGATTTCCGAAATTCTGCTCGAATGTCACGATGGTAAGGTTCCTGACTCGAGGGACGATCTCGAAGCGCTTCCCGGCGTCGGGCGAAAAACAGCGAATGTAATTCTCAACACAGCATTCGGACAGCCGACAATCGCAGTGGACACCCACATATTCCGTATTTCCAACAGGATTGGCATCGCTCCAGGAAAAAACGTCGACCGTGTTGAGCACAAACTCATGGAAGTTGTCCCACAGGAGTTTCTAGTCAATGCGCATCATTGGCTGATTCTTCATGGCCGGTATGTCTGCACAGCAAGAAAGCCTTCTTGTGGCTCATGCCGGATATTCGACCTTTGTGAGTACACTGATCGATTTTCCTTCACAGATGTCCAGTAGTTTAACATTGAGGTTCAGATGTCATGGTTGACCCCGAACAGAGAACGTTCCTATTCGATCTATGGGAAAAAATTGAGAATAACCACTCACTGAGTTCCATGGAAAAACAAGTCAAGAAAGTCATCTACATGCATCCGGAAACACACAGCGTATTTTCGAATCGGCAGATTTTTACGACCCATGAATTCGATGCTGATGAACCTGACCCGTTTGCTCACATCGGCCTGCACTCGATTGTTGTTGAAATGATCAGCGACGATTCACCGAGTGGAATCCGCTCAGTTTACGATCGATGGGTTGCCCTGACAGGCGACAAGCATGAAGTTCAGCATGAGATGATGTCCGCTCTTTTTTCCGTACTGATAGAGTCAACCGACGAGATTTCCGATAGTGATGGGGATGCCAGGCTGATGGCCCTGCTTACCGAAAGACTGAACAATATCATTGATCCATCGCTTGGACACACTGAATAAACAGACCGTAATGCCTTCAAATAGGGTCATGCAAGTTGGGCTTCGACAATTTCGGAACGCAGATTTTGAGTGCTTCAAGCGGGCTTCGTCGAAATCGGTTTATAGCCGCTGCGGTTTGGCCAGGGATTGTGCACTCGCCGCTGGGTGTGCAATAGCATCGGAGACCTGTGTCTTGCCGATGCGTATCAGGCACTGCCGAAACTAACCGGGCAACTTGGGGTTGCGTTGCCGCAGTTGTGCGCTAGCGGCCGCAGACAGCTGAGATTGCCCGCTATACACAGACGCCTCATTGTCTTCGAGAAACACCTCGGCCCGCTTCTGTGTCACAGCAATCCTCTCATTCAACCCCTTAAGCTGGCCACTCAGAAGCTCGAGCATCGCATACGCCGAAGATGGAATCGTCACCTTGGCACCCTATCGTCAACCGCATGAACCGGAATTCAGTTCTTGGCAATATCCACACCCCGACCTTGATGATTTTGTGTATATTCCTTATCTGGACACTCCGTATGAATTTTGTGATGAACTGGATTAATCGAGCTTCGGTTACATTATGATGTCGTTGAACCTCTACGAGGTATCCATTTCATTAATCATAGCTATATCGATCGGTCGGTTTCGCCGGTAACGGTTATGCCAATTCGCTTGCTTATCGACAAGAAGTCTGTACACCAAAAACGAGTGTCGGCTTGGTTCCTGAAGAATGTTCTCGCGCTGGAAACTTGTAGCACAAACGACGCCATTGCTGGGACCAATTCGCTTCAACGCAATACGGAAAGCACACCACGCGGTACTGTCATCGCGTTTGTTGTGGATGTACTGTTTCGTTCACCGTTCCTAACAGCACTCGACGAGATCAAAGAGACGACTGCAAACACCAGAGCAAGAGACAGCTGGCGCAAGAGCATGACCAGCAGTTCGACGGACTATATTCATATGTATATTCGCACAAATCTCGCATGAAACTGCACAAACTATCTGATGGACTGAAGACCACGTATCGGGAAACGAACCTGGCTCGCCGGGTGCAATTATTCGATAGGTGGAGTGCCAAGGCATTGTCGGAGGATATCGATACCACCAGCTACGATCACTGCAAGACAGTTGAAGAATATTACGATCTTTGCACCGAGTTTATGGTCTACGGTTGGGGCGAGTCCCTGCACTTCGCCCCATTGTCGCCTCAAGAAAGCTTGGCAGATTCCAAGATTCGGCATCAGCGGCTGATGATTGCAAAGCTGGAACTAGAAGAAGGCATGTCGGTCATTGATGTCGGTTGCGGAATCGGTGGCCCGATGCGTCGTGTAGTCCGTGAAGCTGGTGTCAGGGTTACTGGAATCAATCAAAGTGAAGTTCAGTTGGAAAAGGCGACATCGCTTAGTTCCAAGGCACAGATTGACCATATGGTTGACTACGTTGCGTGCAGCTTCATGGATATGAGCGGTATAGAGGGCGGTTCCTTCGACCGGGGCTATGCGATTGAATCGACATGCCATGCACCGGACAAGGTGAAAGCGTTCAGCGAAATTTACCGCGTATTGAAGCGTGGTGCCCTTTTCTGGGGTCAGGAAATGTGCATGACGGACAAATTCGACCCCGATGACAATCGGCACCGGGAAATCAAGCGGGAACTCATGCACGGTATCGCACTCAAGGAGATCGCGACAACTACTGAGGTTAACCAGGCACTCGAAATGGCCGGTTTCGAGATCGTTGAGGGAAATGACCGTGCTGTTAGCACAGAGGACGGTCCGTTCACGCCGTGGTACAAACCCATGGAGACTCGGCACGGTGCGATTGGCAACACCTTGTCCCGCACTAAGCTGGGCCGCAAGGTGTTCCTGGGAGCATCCAGACTGGCCGAGGCGGTGGGTGCTTTCCCGAAAGGCTCGGTGCAGGTCATCCGACTATTGGACCGGACCGCCGATGCCTATGTTGCAGGTGGTCAGACTGGGATTTTCACCCCGTTATATTGTTTCCTGGCGAGAAAACCTCTTTAAACTTAAGGATGCTGTTGCTACGAAAGCTCATCAAACGCTGGGTGTAGTCCTCATAGACACGCCTGTCGAGTTCTCGCTGGCATCGGCCAAACCGCCTGATCAGATTTACCTGTGCTGCGAGTACTCAGCATTGTGTGGGGTTTCAAAAACATTTTCTGTAGGAACAACTTTCCACGCCAGTCACATTGATGATGCTTCAGCATCAAAAGTCTCGCCGAGCAGCAGCATATCAATAAGCGAATCGGAATCCGACCGTCACCGGATTTGACCATTCGCCAGTACGTGGTGAATGTCGGCCAACTGGCTGGATTCGCACCCTCGAAACGACAGCCGGTACCGGGCACCAGAAATATCTGGCAGGGAACAGAAAAACTGATGGAAGGCGTAAGAATGCTTGAGACACTGGAACAAAGCGGAATGATCAATCAGATAGCTTGGTCAGGTGTGGAAAAGTGATAGATCACTGATGGCAGTCCGACCGATAACTGAGGTTCGAACTATCCATTATCCAAATTGACTGATCAGCCGCTTTCCCTTTCACATTCCACACATCGGACACAACTCGAGCAGTCCCGGTTGTTTGCTCGATCAACCGACGAATTTCATCGGCTTTGTGCAAGATGGAGTATATTGTGGATTCAATTTAACCTTTCACCTACTTAGGAGATAATTAATGAAAACACAAAAGGCACTTCTAGCGGCAGCGATTTCTGGCGCCTTGGCACTTGGAACACTTTCCCTATCAACCGCTGTCAATGCAGATGGCGATAAGGAAAAATGTTACGGTGTAGCGAAAGCCGGTAAAAACGACTGTGCGACGAACAACTCGTCCTGTGCAGGGACATCTACCATGGATGACCAAAAAGATGCTTTTGTCGCAGTCCCGAAAGGATTGTGTGAACGACTGACCGGCGGCTCCACGGAACCTAGCTGATCTTTCCTATCTCTTGTAGATATGTAGAAGTATGTCACGCAACCCGATACCACAGAATTCAGTCGGAGTCGGGTTGCGTGCACAGCACTATCGGGATGCCATCTCAAATCCAAAGGCGGTTGACTGGTTTGAGGTTCACAGCGAAAATTACTTTAGACAAGGTGGTGCGCCACATTTTTATCTCAACAAAGTCCGGCAAGATCACCCCATCAGTTTTCACGGTGTAGGTCTATCGCTCGGATCAACCGATCCTCTGAATCTCTCTCACCTGACACGGCTCAAGGAGTTGGTAGATATCTATCAGCCAACGTTGGTTTCTGAGCATCTGTCCTGGAGTTCCGTCGACGGTGTCTATCTGCATGATTTGCTTCCGTTGCCAATGACCGAGGAGTCCCAAAGTCATCTCGCCGGCCGTATTGGGCAGGTGCAGGACTTCCTGGGACGGCAGATACTGATCGAAAACGCATCTACATATCTGGAATTCTCCCAGTCGCAGATCCCGGAATGGGAGTTTATCTGTGAAATTTCAAACCGAAGTGGCTGTCGGATTCTATGCGATGTGAATAATGTCTATGTGAACTCGCGCAATCACCGCTTCAGCGCAACTGAGTTCATCGAGGCCGTGGACCCCGATCTGGTCGGAGAGATTCATCTGTCAGGTCATACGGTCAAACAGCTCGCTGAAGGTGAGATTCGTATCGACACCCATGACCAAAGAGTTTGTGATGAGGTGTGGGAGCTATACAGGCTTGCAGTTCGACGATTCAGGCACGCACCGACGCTGATCGAGTGGGACAAGAATTTGCCTGACTATTCGGTACTGCTGGATGAGGCCAATACCGCACGGAGCCTCCTGAGCGAATCAACCCATGCACTTGCGTGAATTACAGACCCGGTTTTGCCAGCAAGTCCTGTTCGGTGAGCAAACAGGTGTTGATTCACTGGTCCATCCGGGTGAATTCACCTCAGAACGCCGATTACAGATATATGGAAACAATATAAGGTCAACCCTCACGGAAAGCCTGCAAAGCATCTATTCCGCCACCGAAGCTATCGTAGGGCGCGACTATTTCAAAATGCTCGCACGTCAATATTTGGTTGATTTCCCTCCGGAACAAGGCAGTATCCATCAATTTGGCGATCAGTTTGCGCAATTCGTCAAGACCTTCGAGGGATTGGAGAAAATCGCATATCTGACGGATATCGCGTCGATCGACTGGGCTTACCATACTGCCTTTCACGCACCCTCAGCCCCTTCAGTAAGTGTGAGTTGCCTGGCACGGTTCACTCCGGACGACTACGAGAACTTACTGCTCCACCGACATCCATCAGTCACAGTCGTTTCGTCATCGTTCCCGATTTTTGACATCTGGAACTATGCTCAGAATGAATCGGAAGATATTTCTGTCCCAGACATAAACGCCGCTGCGCAAAATGTGCTGATCGTTCGTAACGATTTGACAGTCGAGGTGATCAATCTGGATAAGGAACTGTCGGTTCTGCTGGACATGTGCAGCGAAAACCGCACATTGGGTTTCATGTTAGGCTGTGTAATTGACAGCAATTCTACCTATAATCTGGAAGTTGGACTTCATACTCTATTCTCAACCGGCGCGGTCCATGATGTTTCGATTGCAAACTGACACCTGCTCCGGGATAACGAAGACACCTGAAAATTATGTTTAAGAACACTTCGCTTGGCATTTTTTGCCAACGTATCCTTTGCCTGCTTGACTGTGCCGCGCCCATCGGTGACCTGATTCTGCGAATTTGGGTAGCCAATGTGTTCTGGAAGTCAGGGTTGACCAAGATTTCGAATATTGACTCAACCATGTATCTTTTTGAATACGAATACGCCGTGCCAATCATTCCATTTGAACTCGCGGCCTATCTTGCCATTGCCGCCGAACTCGTACTGCCGCTAATGCTTGTTTTCGGCTTCGCCGCAAGAGCCGCAGCCGGCGCGCTGTTTGTCTTCAACATTATCGCCGTCGTTTCGTATTCGGCGTTGAACGCCGTTGGAATTGCCCAACATCAGGTCTGGGGGATAATGTTGCTTGTGCTGCTGTTACGGGGACCGGGACAGATTTCTATTGACTACTTCATTCGAAAACGTATCCTCGGACATGACTCTCGGAGTCCTTGATGTCGGTTTTCCCAGCAGTTACCCTGGACAGCTGTGTCGAGGAATTCACTGACACATTCGACTCCACGCGCTTCAGTTTCGCTTCCGCATTGACCCGAAGCGGAATCGGTGAACCGCGGAGGGTTCAGATCCGGGATATTCAAGTCAATGTAGGCAAACTCTGTAATCAGGCCTGTAACCATTGCCACGTTGATGCCGGTCCCAAACGGACGGAAGTCATGGAATGGGCTACGATGGAGAAAATTGTGCAATGGTGTGCCAGACACGACATCAAGACGGTGGACATCACAGGAGGCGCACCCGAACTCAACCCGAATTTCCGCAAGTTTGCTGAATCCTGCCTGGAAATCGGAGCAAATGTAATCTCTCGCTGCAATCTGACCGTCCTGCTTGAACCCGGTCAGGAGTCGCTCGCCGAGTGGTATGCAGACCACAAAATTGCCCTGATCTGCTCCTTGCCGTGCTACTCAAAAGAAAATCTGGAAGCCCAGCGCGGAAAAGGAGTGTTTCGCAACAGCATACGCGCCTTGCAGATGCTGAACAACCTCAACTACGGACGCGATCCGGAACTGTCACTGGACCTCGTCTACAACCCGATCGGCGGAACCCTGCCACCGGCACAGTCCGACCTGGAGGCTGCGTACAAGACACGGCTGAGTGAGGACTTCGGAATCTGTTTCAACAATCTGTTCACCATCACCAATTTACCGATCAGCCGATTTCGCCACTATCTGGAACGATCCGGGGACTATGAAAATTACATGAACCTGCTTGTGGAACACTTCAATCCCGACACGGTAGAAGGATTGATGTGCAGGCACATCATCAGTGTTGACTGGTTGGGAAGAATATTCGATTGTGACTTCAACCAGATGATGGATATCCATGCAGGCTGGCGAAGTCCAAGATATCTTTGGAATTTGACAGCTGCAGAAATCGAAACCGATCGAATCGCATTCGACTCACATTGTTTTGGCTGTACTGCCGGTGCCGGAAGCAGCTGTACCGGAACGCTGACCTGAGTAATTCACCAGGGTTGTGTGTGCAATCGGAGGTTTCACCCATCTGCCTCAGCGTGCATTCTTTGCCGTACGACTTCAAACGCGGCGATACCCACAGCCACTGAAACATTGACACTCTGAACGTCTCCCAGCATAGGAATTGAAATCAATGAGTCACACTTTTTCTTGGTTTCCGCTCTCAGCCCCCGGTCTTCCGCACCGAAAACAAGCGCACAGGGATGTGTCAGGTCAGATGCAAAAATAGGATCGGAAGTTTCAGTATCGAGTCCGATCACCCAGATTCCATTTTTCTTCAGATTCTCAAGATCACGCGCCAGATTGGATGCCTGGTATAGATTTGTGACTTCCGCCGCACCAGCGGCCGTATGAGAAACCGTGGCCGTAAGCGGACTTCCGCGCGAACGGCTTACAATGACACCGTCCGCACCCGCCGAATTCGCACTCCTTATGCAGGCTCCAAGATTTCTGGGGTCAGTGACGCTATCCAAAACGATCAGCAGGGACTGGTTTTTCAAAGAGTTGAACCAGTCGTTCAAATTGGCAGAGGGGCGAAGTTTCTCTGAACGACAAGTCAATATCACTCCTTGATGTCGGACACCTTCAGATGCTTCGTTCATGACTTCACTTGCGATGCGTCGAACCGGGATACCCTGTTCCGTCGCGAGTTTCTCAATCTGACGTATCCGCCTGTCATTCCTGCTTTCGCTCAAGTCAATCGATACGACCTCCCGGGTTTTGTATCGGATCATGGAAAAGGCGTTGTGGATTCCGAAAACTTTTCGCATTCTTCTGACTGGCAATATATCGTGTATAGATGTATAGGAATTTTGCTCACTCTCGTTGCCAGCTTGAAGGCATCGAGTCACAATTCAGGTGAAGTGTACAGGAAAATCAAGCGGCATATCGAGGTTGTTTAGGTTGCACCCGTGAATGGCTTGGAATTCGAACCAGGTCGGTTCGCCCAGTGAATGGCAATCACCGTCAACAGCCCAAACAAGGCGAAACTTCCCACCAGGAAATAAACTGTTCCATCGAATGTCTGTCCTATGAGTGTTCCAAACGACACGGAAATAAAAGTGGCGATTGATGCGACCAATGCCGCGCCGACACCTGCGATATGACCAAGTGGTTGCATCGCGAGTGCATTGAGATTGCCAAACAGGGCACCCATGGAAACGAATAATGGCAGCATGTACGCCATGTAAAGCCAAAGGGGTGGAAGACCATCAAATGCAACGAGCACAACCAGTGCGACAAATGAAACCGCCGTGGCTGCAAAAGCGGCTGATCTGACAATCTGGTGCATCCCGTAGTGCAGTAGTAATCTGTCATTGGCCAGAGAGCCGAATCCGATGGCAAGTGCCAGGATACCGAAATAGAGCGGGAAGTAACTTCCAGTCGAATATGCATCCTGAAAAATCTGCTGGGCAGAGTTCAGAAATGCGACAAATGGTGAGCACACCAACCCGATCGCGAAAGTGTAGGCAACTGAGGAGCGAACGGTGAGAAAGTCTCCGACAGCCTCGCCGATAAGCTTCGGTGACAAGGGCCTGCGATCAGCAGGTCGAAGCGTTTCCGGATGGCGCGACAAAAACCAGATCAGTACGGTGACGGCAACGATGAGAAAGGTTGTAAAAATTGAACGCCATCCCCCCAGCCACATGATTGTCTGCCCAAGTAATGGGGCAACCGCCGGAACAAGAATGAAAACAGCCATGATGAATGACAAAATTCGTGCCATTTGTACGCCGCTGTACTGATCCCGCACGAGTGCCATCGTTACGATTCGCGGGCTTGATGCACCGAGTCCCTGCAGAACACGCCCGACAATCATCATTTCGAAAGAAGATGCGAACACACTGGCCAGGCACCCGACGATAAAGACAACCAGTCCCGCCACAATCGCTGGTCGTCGACCGATCGCGTCTGAAAGTGGTCCAAAAAAAAGTTGGCCGATTCCAAGCCCGATGAATAGCGCTGTTATGACGTACTGTGCTTCATTTGGATGTTGTGTCCCCAAATCCCGACCGATCACGGGAAGTGCCGGCAACATTGCGTCAACAGATAACGCAACCAACGACATCAGCAAGGCGACGAGCGGAACAAACTCGACGGTGCGAAGGCTGGTGACAGAGTTCGATGGGGTCATTCTGACCAACCGGTCACTACTCTCATTATCTTGGAAATCCGAATATCAGCCCTTTCATCCACAACCGCAGGTGAGTGCGAAGCCTGCCACCCTCGCATATGAAATAGTGAGTGCAGATTGACCGGCTGGAGGGAAGAGATTCTCATACTGATTTCGTACGATAGCACAGCCATCCTATCGGATTGGCAAAGAACATACGTGATCACACCGAACCTGGATGCAACATGAAGGCAACACGTGCGGAGAAGCCAGGATAGAAACAAATTACACGTTCGATTGACTGCGATAATCATCGACACACACCGCTCCTTCAATCGAGTGCCCATGCAATGATGATCGCCAAACTTGGGTTTTGTACGGAGTGCAAGACAGTCGATGGCAGTGTATTGGTAACGCCACTTGCTTACTTTCCAGACAGGTGGAATCAACCGCTTGAGACACAATTCGCTAAACTTCTGTCAGCCACTGCGTGAATCTGACATAATTTGTCCTGCCACCACCCAGGAGGTACCGCTAAAGGTGTAAGAGACATGAACCCATCAGTTGCTCCTATCGATTTTCCGCAACAACTGCCCGCAGGTTACCGTTACCAGCGCGAGACGATCAAGTTCGACCCCGATCGGCACTTGCAACTTGAACCGCCTGAAGCCACCCTTCAATTGAGTGACCTCGGCTACCGGGCTGATGAAATTGAAAGATGTCCCACTGCGTTTGCGGTATCCAGCGCTGCCCGAATCCTGTCTGACGAAGGCGTTGAGGTGATGCTTGAAACCACGCGCCGATTGAAAAGACATTCAGTCAATTGCGAGCGCATCGAAAACATGGTTCGAGGTGGAGTCTACCAATCCGAGTTTCTGCGCGACTTCTGTCTGTGTACAGAGGTTACCGATTTTCTTTGTGATATTTTCGGCACGCCGGTGGCGCCACATACCATGCCCCTTCATCTCGGCCATCTGAATTACGCACCCGATGACTTGAAACGCTCGGTGGATAAGTGGCACCACGATACGCTTGGTTTGGATTACGTCCTGATGGTGTCTGATCCCACTCAATTGCAGGGCGGTGAATTTCAGTATTTCAAAGGCACTCGCCACGAAGCGCAGGATTATGCGGACCGTAACGAACCGATTCCGGACGACAGGGTTTGCACGCCCGATTTTCCAAGCGCAGGTTACGCGATTGTCTTGCACGGCAACATGGTTGTTCATCGAGCGACCAGACTGACTCAGCGCGCGGAGCGCATTACATTGGTCAACGGTTACGTACCCCTGAACTGCGAAATTAATGACGCTTGCCGATTTCAGGATCTGTCGCTGGTCGACCCGCATCATGTACTGTTCACCGAGTGGGCGCGGCACAAGGCGTGGCTTTCGGTCGGCAAACTGCAAAATCTGATCACCAATATGCCATTTACCGACGACAAACAGGAGATTACCGCACAGCTTAGGGATGCTATAGCAGAAGTCGAGACAGCAATTGAAGATATCAATGATGACAAACAGGCGGTAATGATTCACTACGGCGATTGAACCGGTCCTCAGCGTCTGTTTCTGCGTCGCCTGGAGCGAATCGCCCGGTTCCATGTACTTCCAGCAATTTCGAAGTCAATGAACCCATACTCTGGATTCGCGTCGTCCACCTTCACCTGAAGCGACATTCCAATTGCATATGTCGTACCCGACACCTCCCCAACCAACTGCCTTTTGACATTATCGTAGTCGAAGTACTCCGCCCCCAACTTGAAGATCGGAATCATCCCGCTGACATAAGGGTCGTCCAATTGGACGAATACCCCAAATGATCTGATGTCAACGACTACTCCGTCACAGACTTCATCAACACAATTCTTCATATAGTCCGCTTTCAGCCATTTCTCCGACTCTCGCGTACACGAGTCCGCACGTCGTTCAAGATAGGAGCATTGCGTTGCAAGTCTGTCCAGACTCAAGTCGCCCGCCTTGGTCTTGTTTCCTTGCAGAACACTTTTGATGAGCCGATGGACCAGAATGTCCGGATACCGACGAATTGGGGATGTGAAGTGAGTATATTTCTGATAACTCAATGCAAAGTGTGGTCCGCAGACTGCTGAATAGACTGCAGTCGAGAGACTTCTCAGGATGTGTATCTGCAAAGCAGAAAAGACATCTTCCCGGTGACCCACAGCCGTTCGAATCTTGTCGTAATCGGAGATCCTGATCTTTCTGTCGACAGGTAACTTGACCCCGAAATCCACCAGGATTCCGTTCAGTTCCTCGACATCCCGTTTTGCAGGCTCAGCATGGACTCTGTACATGGCTTGCCCGGAATAATGCTTGTCAATCATTTCCGCAGCGCACACGTTCGCTGCCAACATCGCCTCCTCGATGATGCTATGTGACTCAACCCGAATTGACTTGCCGATCGACTCCACCTCACCAGAATCTGATATGTTCAAGACAGATACGGGCAGATCGACTTGAAGAGTCCCTCGTTCATCCCTTGATTTCAACAAGCACCGGTGCACTTCAAACAGGCACCGAAGACTGGCTCTGACGGTCGGCGATAAATCATCGCTATGCAGACTTCTTTCAACTGCTTGGTAACTCAGACTTGCTCGGGAGTTGATTACTGCTTCTCTGAACTCATAGTCGGTAACAATTCCCTCTGCAGTGATAGTCATATCGCAGACCAGCGCAAGACGATCTTGCGCATACTTCAGCGAGCAGATATCGTTTGAGAGCACCTCAGGGAGCATCGGTGTGACATCCTCAGCCAGGTAGATCGAAGTCCCCCGGCATTGCGCTTCCGCATCCAGATGGGTCTTCGGCCGAACGTAGTGGGAAACATCTGCAATCGCGACCATCAATCTGAAAGTGTTGTCATCCAGTCTTTCGCTGAACACTGCGTCATCATGGTCTTTCGCGCTCGCGGGATCAATTGTCACGAACGGAATACTTCGCAGATCATCTCGCTCACCCAAGAGTTCCTGATCAATATCGTCTCGCATACCCCCGATCTCGGATTTGACTTCAGCTGACCATGTCGCATGAAGTCCAAACCTCGACAACGCTACGGCATTCGCAAGTTCACGAACACTTCCAAGACTTTTGTGGATATTCACCAACCTGAACGAATCCGGTTGCTCGGCGAAACGCTCAACCACCACAACGACGAATTCACCGTGCTTCGTTGCGGTGTTGTCAGCAACCAATTCAATTGGGTCCTCCAAACCTACTCCGACTGGAAAAAGCAAGAATCCGTATTTCCCTCTGATTCTGTGTCTTTGAACCAGCGCAACAATCCGATAGCTGGAACTCCATTGTGCACCCACGACTTTCGAAGTTTTTGGTTTATTGCCGCGCGCGGGCATCACTTCAATTTCCACGCTGTCATTTGGCAGCAAACTGGAGAATCTGCCAATTTCGGGAAAGTAAGTATCACCACCGTCAGTTCGCACCCTGACGTTACGATTGTTAACGAAGTCAACAATTCCCGAAGTTGCCAGCAAACGTTTTGAATTGGCAGATCTTCGGTATTTCTTGTTTTTCAATTTCAAGGTGCAAGTCGCAGTCGTTACATCGATCCGTCAACCGAATGATTTGATGCGATTGGAGAGCGAAAAGGAGGGGGATTCCGGAGAATTCCGCAAGTGAATGGGAATTATATCGTTACGCGAATACCGATTGGAAAAATCTCATTTTCGGTTTGCGACAATCGTTTCCGCGCTTCAGGTATCGAACTGGATGCCAGTGCGGAAACTATCAGAATCCCTATAGAATCGGGATTTGCCTAGCTTGGCAGCTCCAGACGTTCGACGCAGTCGGGAGCTGAATATCGCGGATTATTGACCCGTGCCGAAATCGGGTAAGCCCGAAGCCGGCCATCATCATAAGTCCGGGCGAGACGTATCGCCGCATCATGGTCATCGGACAACCAGGCATCTCTGTCATCAGGGTCGACAATGACAGGCATGCGCTGATTTGTATTGTGAATTTCCGCCATCAGTTCATTTGCTTGAGTTGTCACGATCGCGCAGGACTCGTAAGCCTCACCGTCATCTGTGTAACCTTGTTCCCACAATCCTGCAAAACTCATAACTGCCTGGTCTGCGTGCTGAATATGCCAAGGCTGCTTCGGTCGACCTGTTCCGACAACCTGCCATTCATAAAACCCGGTTGCGGGAATCAGACATCTGCGGCTGTTCTTCCAGGCAGCGCGGTAACTTGCCGCGGTGGTCATCGTTTCCGAACGTGCGTTCGCAGTCGAATACTTTGGGATTGTACCTCGAGACCATATCGGTACAAACGGCCAAATCGCGCTGCGTAGGACTCTTTCACCAACTTCGTCCAGTCGTACAAACGGAATTGTAGTGAGAAAATCACCGGCAAGGTCTATGAGCTTGTTCCGAGGTGAGGGACTGATGTTGTAACGCGGCTCATAGGCCGATAGTTCTGATCGATCATGCAAAATCTCGAATGCTGTCAGCAGACTGTCAACATCGGAAAGAATATTGAATCGACCGCACACAATAAATTACCTGTCAAACCGCTCAGCGTTGATATTTCCGCATCGGTGAATACCTCCTCAACTGTGTGGCGCGCCCGGAGGGATTCGAACCCCCGACTCCCAGATTCGTAGTCTGGTACTCTATCCAGCTGAGCTACGGGCGCGCACATCCTGATTTGATTTCCACCCAGCTCAAATTAACCGACAATTGGCGGAGAGGGAGGGATTCGAACCCTCGATGGGGGCTGCCCATACTCCCTTAGCAGGGGAGCGCCTTCAACCGCTCGGCCACCTCTCCAAGGGTAAGCACAAAAAACTTGAAGCGTTTCAAGTCAGATCAGATCAATGCGGAAATATATCAGTTTTCGCTCTGTTCCTGATCCATCATCTTCTGATAAATCTCTTCGCGATGCACCGGTACATCTTTCGGCGCATCGACCCCTAATCGTATTTGGTTTCCTTTGATCCCTAATACTGAAACGGTAATGTTTCTATCGATTTTTACTGATTCGCCTACTCTCCTGGTCAGAATCAACACAATTTCTATATCCTCCCTAACTAATTTCCCTTCACTCGCTTTCCTTGTCGTTTTTGTCGGTATGAACGAAACCCAGACCTGTTCGGCGAGCTCGCTGATCATACTTTTTATTGTCTAGACGGCTTCATTATAGATATACAAACAGCTCTGATACTCGCATATCGGACTGAAAGTCGTGCGCGATCAGGACTCGAGCGCCTGTTGCGGCGCCGCTTCTCGTGTGGGAACATGAGCGTCATCAAGACCGAAAGCACTGTGAAGCGCTCTCACGCCCAGTTCAACATACTTCTCATCAACAATGACAGAAATCTTGATTTCAGAAGTGGAAATCATCTGAATATTTATTCCTTCCGCTGCAAGTGTGGTAAACATCGTTGTCGCGATTCCTGTATGAGATCGCATTCCCACACCTACGAGTGAGATCTTTGCGATGTCACCGTTTGAGACGAGTTCCTGCGCTCCGAGCTCCGGCATTATCTTCTCCACCAGCGCCAGACTGTTGCGGTGTTCGCTTCGATCGACTGTAAATGTCAGGTCGGTGTTGTTGTCAGTGCCCACATTCTGAATAATCATGTCGACGTTGATATGCGCATCCGCAATCGGACCAAACACCTTGGACGCGATACCCGGACGATCAGGAACCCCCCTGATCGTGATTTTCGCTTCATTGACGTTGTATGCAATTCCAGTGATTTTTGGCTGTTCCATATTTGACTCCCTTGATGATATGAGCGTACCCGGAACATCATGAAATGACGATAGCACACGCAAGTCAACTCCATACTTGTATGCGAACTCAACCGCTCTGATCTGCAGCACCTTCGCACCCGAGCTTGATAGCTCCAACATCTCTTCCGCGGTCACTTGCTCCAGAATACGGGCGTTTGGGACAATGCGAGGATCCGCTGTCATCACGCCATCAACGTCCGTATAAATCCGACACTCCGATGCCTCCAGGGCAGCAGCCAGCGCGACCGCAGTCGTGTCCGATCCGCCGCGACCGAGGGTGGTGATCTCACCGCATTCGGTAACCCCCTGAAAACCGGCGACTACAACAACGTAGCCGTCTTCCAGATCCGAGAGAATCTTTTCGGAACAGATTCTCTGTACCCGCGCCTTGCCATGAACTTTATTCGTGATGATCGGTATCTGGCTTCCAGTATAGGATGTCGCCTTGCAACCATCCCGATTCAATGCCATGCTGAGAAGCGCAATGGTAATTTGCTCTCCGGTAGAAATTGCCATATCGAGCTCGCGGGGATCCGGCACCGAATCGATTTGGGTGGCCAGGTCGATCAGTCGATTGGTATCACCAGCCATGGCAGAGACCACTACCACGACATCGTATCCGTCGGATTTCGTCTTGGCCACTCTCTGAGCCACTTTATTGATTCGCTCAATACTGCCGACCGAAGTACCACCGAATTTTTCAATGACTATAGACACGATTCAACGCTCATAATGATTCAGACAGAATTGAAGGAAAACAACTCAGGATAGTCAAGCGATCGCCTGAGGAACGGCCGCAAGCGCCTGATCGATGTTGTCCCCTCGAGAACCTCCACCTTGAGCCAAATGCGCTTTTCCACCGCCTTTCCCATCAACCAGGGGAGAAATTTTTGCAATGACCTGTCCGGCATTGACACGGTCGGTCAGATCTTTGGAAACAGAGCATAGAAGGGTCGCCTTGTCATCGTTGACAGAACCGAGTACGACGACTCCAGTTCCCAGATTGTCCTGCATGCGGAACAGAATGTTCCGCAAGTCCTTGGGTTCAACCCCATCTTGTCTGGAAACGATCAACTTCACACCATCTACGGTCGTAACCGGGAGCGACGACTGTGCCCCACCACCGGTCGCGAGCTGCATTTTCAATTCCGAAACCTGTCGCTCGTAGGAACGATTGCTGTCCATGATCTGAGTCAGTTTGTCTTCAACATCGTTCACTCCAATATTCAACTTCCTTGCTATCTCAGACAACTTCTGACTTTCGTTCTGCATCCGTTCCACGGCTATACAACCCGTGAAGGCTTCGATTCTGCGTATCCCGGAAGCAATGCTCGACTCCTGGACGACCTTGAACAACCCTATATCCCCCGTCCGTTCAACATGCGTGCCTCCACACAGCTCCAGAGAATAGTCGCCCATCTCAATCACTCTGACCTGTGAGTCATACTTCTCACCGAATAACGCCGCCGCTCCCCTCGCTTTGGCATCCTCAAGATCCATCACCTGACTCGAAACCAACCAATTCTCGCGGATTTGCTCATTGACAAGCGTTTCTATCTGCCTGATTTCGTCATCCGTAACGGCACAGTCATGCGAGAAATCGAATCGCAGCCGATCGGGTGCGACCAGTGATCCTTTCTGCTGAACATGAGTTCCCAATACTTCCTGAAGCGCAGCATGGAGCAAGTGGGTGGCAGAATGATTCTTCATGGTGGATATCCGGCTTTCCGAATCGACTTTCGCAGTAACCCGATCATCGGTCGCGAATGAACCTTTGACCACCGTCCCGACATGGCCTATCACTCCCTTTGACACGTACTGGGTGTCTTCCACGTTGAATGAGCTGCCGTTGGACTGGATTACACCTGTGTCACCAACCTGTCCACCACTTTCCGCATAAAATGGCGTGGCACGCAAGACGAAAATCGCCTCGTCTTCTTCCTCAGCAGCATCAACTTGCGAATTTCCGACCAGGATTGCTGCGATCGTACTGCCCTCACGCAACGTCTGGTAGCCGCAAAATTCCACATCCACACTGACGGACGGTCCTTCGGAGGCGATCGACTCAAACTTGCTGGCGGATTTGGCACGTTCCCGCTGGCCCTGCATCGACTTTTCAAAACCGTCAGAATCAACTGTGAGACCCTGTTCCCTGAGGTAATCCGCAGTAAGGTCCAGAGGAAATCCGTACGTATCATACAAACGAAATGCAACCTCGCCCGGCAGTTCAGAACCTGAAAGCATGCCGACTTCTCGATCCAGTATTTTCAACCCCTGATCAAGTGTCCTGGTAAATCGCTCGCCTTCTGTGAGAAGCACCCTTTCCACTTTCGACTGCGCATGGCGCAGTTCGGGATAGGCGTCTCCCATCTGCTCGACCACAGACGATGTCAACAGATGCAGAAATGGCTGCTTGCAGCCTAACTGATAACCATGCCGGATCGCCCGACGCACAATTCGTCTGAGCACGTAACCCCGGCCTTCGTTGGACGGTGTCACACCGTCGGTAATCAGGAACGCGGCAGAGCGGATATGGTCCGCGAGAACTCGCAGGGACTTGCTTGCGAGATCGGTCGTTCCGACGACCTGAGCGGCGTGCTCGACCAATGCCTGAAAAAGATCGATATCATAGTTGCTGTAGACTTTCTGCAGAACTGCAGCAATTCTTTCAAGCCCCATTCCGGTGTCAACTGACGGCCGTGGCAGTGGTTTCAACGTACCATCAGCAGTCCGCTCATACTGCATGAAGACCAGATTCCAAAGTTCGACGTATCGGTCGCCGTCCTGTTCAGGCGATCCCGGCGGTCCACCTTCGATCTCCGGACCATGATCATAAAAGATCTCAGAGCATGGCCCGCAAGGTCCGGTATCGCCCATCGCCCAGAAATTATCCGATGTGGCAATTCGCCGGAAACGCTGTGATGGTATGCCAATTTCATTCTGCCATACATCCGCAGCTTCGTCATCGTCCACATAGACAGTGACCCAAAGTCGATCTTCCGGCAATCCAATGTCGCCTGTCAGAAAGTCCCAGGCAAGGTGAATCGCATCGCGTTTGAAATAATCCCCGAAACTGAAGTTTCCCAGCATCTCAAAAAACGTATGGTGTCTGGCGGTATAGCCGACATTTTCAAGGTCATTATGCTTTCCGCCTGCCCGGACGCATCGCTGTGCGGTCACAGCGCGGCTATAGGCACGTTTATCGGTGCCGAGAAACACATCCTTGAATTGCACCATCCCGGAATTGGTGAACAGCAAAGTAGGATCATTCCCAGGCACCAGGGGACTGCTCGGAACGATCTCGTGCCCCCGATCTTGAAAGTACTTCAGAAACAGCTTTCTTAGCTCAATCGTTTTCATTGCATAGAGACATTTGCCTGGTCTGGCTCGCCGAAATCACCCAGGGTCAGCCTGATCTGGGAGGTCGAAAACCCTCGGCCTTGCAGAAACCGCGCCCGTTTGGCCCACTCGGTAAAGTTTGCCGGTGGCACTTCCTTGTATTTTCGCCTGAGTATTCCAACAATCTGATCCAGCCAGACTTCGCGGTTGAAGTCCAAACTGGAGTCAATCAAATCTGACGACACACCTTTTTGTCTGAGTTCATTCCTGATCTTGATCGGTCCATATCCTTTTGACATTCGCACCCGAACCAATGCCTGCGCGAATCTGGCGTCGTTGATCATGTCACGACCTTTCAGCTCGTCCACCACCTGTTGCGCTGATTCCAGACTGGCACCCCGGCTGGTCAGTTTTCTTGTAAGTTCCTGTTCGCAATATTCGCGTCGGGCCAGGAACCTGACTGCCTGCAAGCGAACTTTCTCCAGATCCGACATCCCGTCGCCGACCGTCACTCGACAGTTTCAGTCGTCCTCGGGCTGATCCCGACTTTCTCACGGATTTTTGATTCAATCTCTTCGGCGATGTCGCTGTTGTCCATCAGGAAGATTCGTGCGTTATCGCGACCTTGGCCTATTCTGGTCTCGCCGAAACTGTACCACGCGCCAGCACGTTCAACTATGCCGTGCGTGATTCCAAGATCAATCAGTTCACCCTCCCTGGAGATTCCTTGACTGAAAATCATGTCGAACTCACACTGCTTGAAAGGCGGTGCGACCTTGTTTTTCACCAATTTGACCCGAGTCTGACTGCCGATCACCTCATCGCCTTTTTTGATTGCCCCGATTCTACGGATGTCCAATCTTACTGAAGAATAAAACTTCAGTGCGTTACCGCCGGTCGTGACTTCAGGACTTCCGTAGATCTGCCCGATCTTCATTCTGATCTGGTTGATGAAGATCACCAAGGTATTTGACTTGTTGATGCTGCCCGTCAATTTTCTCAATGCCTGCGACATAAGACGCGCATGCAGTCCCATGAAGGAATCCCCCATCTCACCATCAAGCTCCGCCCGCGGCGTCAAGGCCGCAACCGAGTCCACCACAACCACATCGATCGAGGCAGATCGTACCAATTGATCCGCGATCTCAAGGGCCTCCTCACCATTGTTCGGCTGGGATACCAGCAGATCGTCTACGTTCACACCAAGCATTGATGCGTGAGCGGTATTCAATGCATGCTCGGCATCGATAAAAGCTGCGTTTCCGCCATTTTTCTGGGCTTGCGCAACCACCGACAGCGTCAAAGTGGTCTTGCCCGAGGCTTCGGGACCGTAAATCTCAACCACCCTTCCCCGCGGCAGGCCACCGACTCCCAGAATCAGATCCAGACCAAGCGAACCTGTCGGAATCACCTCAATATTCCGGTCCACTTCATCATCACCAAGTCTCATGATCGATCCCTGGCCGAACTGTCGCCGGATCTGGCTCAGCGTCGCGCTTAGTATTTTTTCTTTTTTCTCGTCCATATTCTTACCTTCCTGTACATATTCATGTGCTTCGCCCGCTTTCCCTATCAATGCAGTTTATATCGGGTCGATCAACCAGAACTCAACAGTGTACCTGTCACATGTCAAGCGAATCATCCGCTACAGGGTCAGGAACGCAGACAACCAATGTCAGCCGAATTGCCGGCACTTGCGGCACACCCGACAACTGCCGGATTCAGCTATTGGCCCATTCCGATTCGCTGCAACAGGTTTTCTGCCGGCAAGTATCCTCCGATCACCGTTCCGTCATCCACCACCAGCGTCGGTGTTCCGCTGATGCCGGCCGAACTGCCGGCGTTAAACTGATTGGCGACAGGGTTGTCACATGTTGCTTTCGGCAACTGCTCGCCGTTCTTGGACGCAGTCATCGCAGACTGCGGATCGTCATCGCACCACACAGTGACAATCTTGTCGTAACTTGATGACCCGACACCGGCTCTGGGATAGGCCATGTATCGGACTTCCAAACCTGCCTTATTCAGCGCAGGAACTTCCCGATGCAGTCGGCGACAATAACCACAGTCGATATCCGTGAACACAGTCAGATGTCGCTTGGTTTCTCCCTCAGCGGCAAAAACAACCATATCTTCAATTGGAGTCATTTCCACAACACCGACGATAGCTTCGTTTTGCTTCTGGCCGCTGAGACTCTCACCAGTGGCAAGATTGAAGGCTTCACCTATGATCAGGTGATTGTCCTTAACAAATACATAGTAAATGTTATTGCCGATGATCGCTTCATATACTCCTTCAATCGGAGATTGTGTCAGACTGTTGAGTGAGGCTTGTCCCTCGATCAGGCTGCTTACAGCTTCTCGCGCACGGTCCATTTGCTCATCTGCAAATGCGTTGAGCGAAAACAGTGCAGCAAAAACCACTGCGACAGTTGTCGGACCTAACTTCATTTATCCAAACCTATTTTGTGTAACCTGGAATGCCGATCGCACCGGGATGCGAATTGACATGAAAACCTGCCCAATCAATCGGCAAGCGTTTCTATTTGAGCTCCTGACTGTCTCCAGGCGTCAAATCCGCCTCCTATGTGGCAGACAGGACCAAGCCCCATCATTTGTGCGGTCTGTGTTGCAAGCGCCGATCTCCATCCCGACTTGCAGTAGAAAACAAACCTGACATCCTGGGAAAATACCTTCTTGAAATAGGGGCTGTCAGGGTCGATCCAGAATTCAAGCATACCCCTGGGCATATGGTAGGCCTGCGGAATCTTACCTTCGTGTCTGAGTTCCCGTATGTCCCTTAAGTCCACGAATTGCACGTCGTCTTTTTTGTGCAATGCAATGGCATCGTCCACCGACAAAGTCTCGACTTCAGACATCGCTTTGTCAACAAGTGCCTTATAACCAATTTTCATGAATGGAACGCTGTTGCGGGTTAGATATCAGACTACATGTATTTTACTCTTTTAGGCTGCGTTCCAAGAAAAATTGCAAGCCTGCCGAAAGCGAATCTCCAGTGCGCGATAAGTTTCTCTTGATGGCGACTGTCGAAACCGGCCAATGCGTCAGAGAAGGCGAAAATGTGGGCGGTCAAAGATAACCGAAATGGATCAGAACCTGCAAACCCACATTACAAGCCAAACCGGCAATCACATCGTCGATCATGATTCCAAATCCTCCGGGAGTCTTTTTCTCTACCCACGAAATCGGCCACGGTTTGAGAATATCCAACGTCCGAAAGATCACGAATCCTGCGACAACCGTCATCGGACTCATCGGTATCAGCATCATCGCAACACAGAATCCGACGATCTCATCCCAGACGATCACCGCGGGATCACTGTCCTCAAGCGATTGCGCAACCACTTGACAAATCCAGCAACCCAGCGCAAACATTGCAGCAAGTACCGCCCACTGAACCGACGGCGCAAGCCATGACATGGCAACTGCGATGGGTATCGCAACCGCAGTCCCAACTGTACCGGGCGCTTTCGGCGCCAGACCGGCACCAAACCCACAGGCAGTCAGATACACTGGATTGGTCAGTACTGTCTTGACAAGATCGCGCTTCACGAGCGGATGTCCGATTCAGAAATGCGAGTACCCGCAATGTTCCAGGTGGAAAGTTTCCTCCCCCGACTCGGCAATGACCAAGCCGGAACCCTCTGTCACTGTTCCGATACGGATGAGGCCGGCCGCCTCCGCCCACTTCAGATTGGCCTTGCGGGTTGCGGAACTGTCCGGCACAGTCACGCAAAGCTCATAGTCATCGCCGCCAGAAAGTGCAGGGCTCCAGCCTACATCCCCCAATACCTGCCTATACGCGGCTGATATCGGCACGCGCTCCAGATCGACTTGCGCGCCCGCGCCGCTCTGTTCGATGATATGTGTCAAGTCGGCAGCCAGACCGTCTGAGATGTCTATCGCCGAAGTGACATGCCCGTGCATGCTCAATCCCACATCAATTCGGGGAAACGGACGATTCAGCCGTTGCAGGAGGTATTCGGAAAATTCGTCTGGCACGTCAAGGCTGCCGCTTGCATGCAGCAATCCCAACGCCGCATCCCCCAATGGGCCGGTCACATAAATGCCGTCGCCTGGTTGTGCGCCACTACGCAATACACATGACCTCGCATCGACACTGCCAAAAACAGTGACTGAAACAGCTAATGGCCCCTTGGCAGTATCACCTCCGATCAGTGCTACGTTGAACCGCTCAGCGATCTCATAAAACCCGTTGCTGAACTGATTCAACCAACTCTCGTCAGCGAATGGAACAGACAGGTTCAGTGTGGCGAATTCAGGATGTGCCCCCATTGCGGCAAGATCACTCAGCGCAACCGCCAGTGATTTGTATCCCACATCTTCCGGCGCAGTGTCGTTCGAGAAATGAACGTTCTCCAATAAGGTGTCTGTCGATATGACCAACTGCCTGTCAGCAGGGAATTCGACAACTGCACTGTCATCACCAACTCCCTGTACGACATTGTCAAACCTGTCGTTGGACCTTGCGAAATATTTGTTGATCAGCTCGAATTCCCGACCAGCTGACTGCTGGCTGTTGTCCTGAATTGTGTGCAGAGGTGAGGGTTTTCCGAAGGCAAGTCTGTCCAGTGTGCCATTGATGAACTTATAACTGCCCGGATTGCCGAATTCTTTCGACAGTTCGATGCATTCGTTGGCAGTCACTTTACTGGGAATGTCAGGCTCCGCTAGAAGTTCATATACACCGAGCCGCAGGATGGACAGTTCGACCGGATCAATCGTCTCAATTTTTCGATCAATCACTTCGGATACTGCCGCATCAATTTCCGCAATACGCGGTGGAATCGACTTCAGCAGTTTCTGCAAATACCTCATATCGCCGTGCAGCAATACGTCCGTATCGATCAGAACCTGATCTTCGGTTCCACTGAGAGACTGCTTCTGGAAATTCCAAGCATAGAGGAATTGCACGGCACCCAAGCGTGCGTAGTGTCGGGCTGAAACTGCCACAAGGAACTCTTCAGGGATACTCGGTCAGCCGGAGGATACCGCGTCTATGGCTGAAATCACAGCCTGTGCCGCTTCTGATCCCTTATTGCGCGGATTCCGACCGCGTAGTTGCGAGCGGGCCGTCGCCTGTTCCTCATTTTCGACAGTCAGAATTCCGAAACCGACCGGTATCGTAAATTCCATGCTGATGTCCATGAGTGCGCGGGCACTGTGATCACACAGATAGTCGAAATGGGCAGTCTCTCCGCGGATGACACAACCCAGTGCAATCATACCCTGATAATTGCCCGATCCCACCATCACCCGGGTTACAAAAGGCACTTCCCATGCGCCATCTACGTGACAGACTTCAGAATTGATCGAATGTGACTCCAACACATTCAGGGCGCCCGACAAAAGACGATCCGAAATCGCCGGGTAATAATTACTGACAACGATGCCGAAGGCAAGTCCGGATCTGCTGACGGACTTGTGTTCACCGTTTGCCATCGTGCAAAACCCTCAACCCGCAGGTGGAAGATACTCAACAATCTGCAGGCCGAATCCAGAAAGTCCATGCAATTTCAGAGGATGCCCCAGTACCCGGAGTTTTCCGAAGCCGAGATCGGCAGCGATCTGACTGCCCACTCCGATTATTCTGATATCGCTGTTGCCACCGGCATCTTCCGACTCTTGTTGTCGTTCCTGAATGTTTTCGGTAATCTCTCCGAATTCCTGCTGATAGTTCAAGATGATTATCGCCCCTGAACCAGATTCAACGATACTGCGAAGCGCTCTGCGCACCGACCAGGAATGACCACCGGAAGTTATCGCATCCAACACCTCGTTCATCCCGGTAAACACATGGACACGCAGCATCGCGGGCACGTCCGGGCTGATCTGTCCGCATACAAGTGCCAGATGGGTGTTACCACGCACCTCATCCTTGTACGAGATCGCTCTCACCTCGCCAAACTCAGTCATCAACTCGGATTCATGTTCGCGGCTGATCGTGGATTCGGTCTCAAGCCGATAGCGAATCAGGTCGGCAATGGTTCCAATCCTGATTCCATGCTCCTCGCCGAACTCGATAAGCTGATTCAACCGCGCCATGGTGCCATCGGGATTGAGGATCTCACACAGGACGCTCGCAGGTTCCAGACCACTCAACTTGGCCAGATCACTACCAGCTTCGGTATGGCCGGCCCGGGTGAGAACGCCGCCGGGTTCTGCAATGATCGGGAAAATGTGTCCGGGTGTGACGATGTCTGATGGAGACGCATCCGGATGCACCGCCGCCTGTACAGTGGTGGCGCGATCGGCAGCGGAGATTCCGGTTGATACATTTCGGGCCGCTTCTATGGAAACTGTGAACGCAGTGGAATATGGCGAGGTATTTTCCCGGACCATCGGAGACAGGTTAAGTTGCCGACATCGCTGTTCGGATAGCGAGAGGCATATCAATCCCCGCCCATGTGTAGCCATGAAGTTGATATGGTCAGAAGTGACATGTTCTGCTGCGATCAGAAGATCACCTTCATTCTCACGTGACTCATCGTCAACCAGAATGACCATCCTGCCTTGGCGGAAATCCCGCAGGATTGACTCGATAGAACTGATTCCGGTGACACCTTTGCCGGGAAACGGGATCGGCTCGGCTGCGTTATTCATGTTTTTCCCTAAGTGGATGAGTGTGCACGATTATAGAACTCTTCCCGCCAGAAAATTCCTTCCCGTGCTGGATTCGATGACTGCAAGCGGACCGGCAGCGGAACTTGAAACGCAGATGCGGAATCAATCCTTACCGGGGATCACCTCGCATCACCGCAAGGTAATCGGTAATCCGCCCGGCATATCGGGCGAGCATGTCAACTTCGACATGTACAAAGTCGCCTGCAGCAACACCTTTCAGTGTTGTCATCTCAAGCGTATGAGGAATGATATTGACCGCAAATTCCGATACGCCTTTCTTGTCTGCAACATCCTTGACTGTCAGGCTCACGCCATCAAGAGATATTGAACCCTGGGGGACAATGAACTGATTGATTTTCAGTTGTCGATCAACACTGAACTCAAGCAGCACGGACGCGCCTGAAAAGGTGTGTCCGATACACTTTGCAAGCCCGTCAACATGACCGGTGACAAGATGTCCTCCCAACGGATCGTTCAGCGTCAACGCGGTCTCGATATTGACGCTTTCACCCACCTGAAGATCGGAAAACCGGGTATCGCTCAGTGAGCGGTTCGATACGAATACGTCAATCTCGCTCCCGTGCCGAGCCGTCACCGTCAAGCATGCTCCGCCGACTGCAACACTGTCGCCGATTTTCAGTTTTTTTGGCCTGTCCAGGTTGGTCTCGATTGAGAAACCTACGCCTTGTTCCGATCGATCAATTTTCTTGATCTCACCAACAGACTCGACAATTCCTGTAAACATCTTCGTACCAAGAGATTTGAACCAATCCGGTTACACCGAGTGTTTCACTTCGAGCGTGATCTTGAGGTCTTCACCGATACGTCTGACTTGCGTAAACTGAGCCTGGACTCGTTCAGTCAGTTGGCGCAGTTCACCAAGCGCAGCAATTCCCTTTCCTTCGTCCCCGATCAAGGACGGTGCCATATAGACGATCACTTCATCCACCAGGCGTTCTGCGAACAGAGTTCCCACCAGATTCGGCCCGGCTTCCACCAATATCTCGTTGAATTCGCATCTTGTCAAATATTCCAATAATTTCGTGCAATCCACACCGCCGCGGCCCGATGGCAATTCAACGATACGTGCCAGCCCCTCGAGTTTCGATCTGTTTTCCGAGACCGCTGTGGGTTTCGCGGCGATGATTACATCCCCCTCAACCTCAAACAATCTCGAATCTGGCGACGTCCGAAGGTTACTGTCAACAATGATCCGGGTTGGACTTCGGCTTCGTCCGCTCGCCCTGCAATTCAAACGTGGATTGTCTTTCTGGACGGTGCCGACTCCCGTAAGAATTGCACTGGCCTGTGCTCGCAGCCGCTGCACATCCTGACGGGAAGCCTCACCGGTAATCCATTCACTTTCTCCAGTCGACGTCGCAATCCGACCATCAAGCGTGGAGGCGACCTTCACGACAGTCCAGGCCCTGCCGCGTTCATGCCGGGCGAAGAATCCTCGGTTGAGTTTCCGTGCCGCGTCCTCCTTGATCCCAACCTCAGTGACAATGCTGGCGTCCCGAAGCATGCGGATGCCTCTGCCGCTGACCGCCGGGTTGGGGTCCTGCGAGCATACGACGACTCTTCTGACTCCTGACTGAATCACCCTGTCGACGCATGGCGGCGTTCTGCCTTTCACGTTGCAGGGCTCAAGCGTGACATACATCACACCATCTTCGGCGCAGCCGCCACAGGCATCCAGGGCGTTGATCTCCGCGTGAGCGAGTCCGGCCTGGCTGTGAAAACCCTCTCCGACTATCTGATCACCCTGAACGACAACACAGCCTACCCTGGGATTTGGATGTGGGGCCGAAACCGGTTCCATCGCCAATTGGAGGGCACGCTCCATAAAGTGATGATCCGCACTTGAAAATTCAGACATCACCCGTCACCGTTCAACCCATCATTGAAGTTCTGTGATATATCGCCCCGGACAGGAATCACCTGGCATCACCGGACATTGCGGTGCAGGCTGACCGCAGTTCCTCTCAGAATCATGTTTCCTCAGTGATCGCCATGTCCTCGCGCGTGATGTTCAGCGCAAGTACGGCTGGGCTCGCAATGAAAATCGATGAATAGGTACCCACGATGACACCGATCAGCAAGGCGAATGAGAATCCGCGAATCACCTCGCCACCGAACACCAACAGTGTCACCACCACAAGCAACGTTGTAAATGACGTCAATATTGTTCGGCGAAGCGTCTGGTTGATTGACCGATTCATGATTTCGACCGATGTTCCCTGACGACTTCGGCGGAAGTTTTCCCGGATACGATCGAAAACCACAATCGTGTCGTTCAGCGAGTAACCGATCACTGCCAGAACTGCCGCCAAGACTGCCAGCGTGAACTCAATCTGAAAAATCGAGAACATGCCAATCGTAATGAATACATCATGCACCAACGCAACCACGGAGCCAATTGCAAAGCGCCACTCAAAGCGCCAGGCGACATAGATCAGAATACCGATCAGGGCATACAGCATTGCCAGACCGCCCTGCTCTGTCAGCTCCTCACCGACTTTCGGACCCACGAACTCCACTCGACGCATCTGGACAAAACACTCCCCGACTGAATTGCCAGCTTGCCGGCAGTTTTGCAGACCACCCGTAGTGGACTCTGTCAACGTCTCTCCATAAGGTGCACGGAGTGCCTCGACAATGCGCGTGCTCAGTTCAGCTGCTGTACCCTCCACATTCTTGGACGGCAGCCGAATCATCACGTCCTGGCTGGTGCCGAAATACTGGACAGTTGTATCAGGGATGTCGCTTTGCGCAAGTTGGAGGCGCACTTCATCAACACTGACCTGTTCACCATATCGGACTTCAACCAAGGTTCCACCGGTAAAGTCCAACCCCCAATTGATACCCTGGACGAAGATGGAAGCCAATCCGGCGACAATCAGCACAGTCGACAAAATCGCAGCCACGCGGCGATGGCCGAGAAAATCGATTTTCAGGTCTTTTTTTAGAAATTCCATCGTTAAGATTTCCTATATCGCCAAACCGGTTACCCGCCGCCGGCCGCCGTATATCAGGTTGATCACCGTCCGCGTTCCCAGAATCGCCGTAAACATCGACGTAACGATACCAATACTCAAAGTAACCGCAAATCCCTTGATCGGTCCGGTTCCGAAGTTGAACAGCACAATGGCTGCGATCAGGGTGGTGATGTTTGCGTCAACGATCGTGGAAAACGCTTTCTCATAACCGGCCTGAATACTTGCTTGAGGAGAATTGCGATTTCTCAACTCCTCTCTGATCCGCTCAAAGATGAGCACGTTGGCGTCGACCGCAATACCGACGGTCAGCACAATTCCCGCAACACCCGGCAATGTAAGCGTTGCCTGCAGTGCCGACAGGACTGCAACGATCAGTACAAGATTCAAAGCCAAGGCGAGATTCGCAACAAGACCGAACATACGATAATAGACGACCATGAAAATCAGAACCAGCACGAAGCCGATCAGTACCGATTGCAATCCCTGCAGAATATTCTCCTGCCCCAGGCTCGGACCGACAGTTCGCTCCTCGATGATATCGACCGGTGCGGCAAGCGCGCCTGCCCTGAGCAGCAAGGCCAGATCCCTGGCTTCAGTGACACTGTCGAGTCCTTCGATCTGAAATCTTCTTCCGAGCTGATCGCGGATAACCGGTGCTGTAATCACTTCCTCAAGAAGTGTCTTGACGCGTACTGGGTTTCCCTGCTCATCCAAAACCGCATTGCCGGCCTCATCACGCTTGGTCTCGGAGCGGGATTCGACATAGACAACACCCATCCGTTTGCCGATATTCTCGCCGGTAACACGTTGATTGATCGCTGCACCGCGTGAATCCAGGGTGATGCTGACAATCGGTCCGCCCGACAGGGTATCAAGACTCGCGGCTGCATCGACAATGTTGTCTCCAGAATAGACCAGCGATTTCTTCAACAGGATTGGGTTGCCATCCCTCAAGTTATATAACCTTGAACCCGGAGGCACAGCCCCCTCCAATGCGGACGATAGATCGTGTTCCTCATCGACCATCCGAATTTCGAGTGTGGCGGTGCGTCCCAGAATCCGCTTGGCGCGCGCAGTATCCTGTACCCCGGGCAGCTGGATCACAATTCGAGCGTCGCCCTGACGCTGGACGACCGGTTCGGCCACACCAAGTTCGTCAATCCGGTTTCGCAGAGCCACCATGTTCTGCTCCAGTGCGAACCCTTTGAGCTCTTCGATTTCAGTCTCGCTCAGGCTGACGGAAAGATACGGCTCTCCATCCTGTTCAAACTCGTTCACAACGAGTTCAGGCAGCTCATCATCAATGACGTCGACCGCCTGATCGCGCTGACCGGCGTCTCGGAACTTCACCTGAACACCACCTGCCTGCTCATCAAGACGAACATACGCGTAGCGCACCTTCGCCTCGCGAAGCGTTCTGCGCAGTGTATCGACGTAGCGTTCCTCCGCCCTCGAGACCGCACTGTCCAAATCGACTTCCATCAGGAAATGCACTCCGCCGCGAAGATCAAGCCCGAGATACATCGGTGCCGCACCCAGGGCGTTCATCCATGCCGGCGAGGACGGTACCAGTGTCAATGCTATTGTGTACTGATTGCCCAAAGAGTCCTGTAACGCATCCCTCGCCCTGATCTGTGTCTCGGTGTCGTCGAAGCGAACGCGTACGCCCTTCTCATCAGCGATGATTCCAAGCGGTGTGATTTCCTCGCGCGACAGAACCTGCTCCACCCGGTCCAAGATGAACGGAGTGACTGCAGTCGTCCGAGCGGCGCGAATCTGCACGCCCGGATCATCTCCAAACAGATTAGGAAAGGCGTAAAAAAAACCGGGTAGCAGTACAGCCCCAATCAACAGATACCGCCACCAGGGATTCTGGTTCATCTATTCTGATTCTGCTATATCAGTGGAATCAGATGACTTTTTCTTCTTTTTCTTCTTTTTCGGCGCTTCCTCTTGGGGAGGGGCGCTCGGCGGAAGCAACTGGGCTATCGCTACGCGCTGTACCTTTACATCGACATTCGGCGCGACGTTCAAGAATACCGAATATTCCTCAACCTGGACGATTCGGCCCATCAACCCGCCGCTGGTAGCAACCTCATCTCCCACCTCAAGCGCTCCGATCATCTCTTTGTGCTGTTTTGTTTTCTTCTGCTGAGGCCGGATCAGCAAGAAATAGAACAATACGAATATCAGTACCAACGGAATCAGGCTGACGAAGCCGCCACCTGCCGATTCCCCTGATTGCGCCAGTGCACTGGAAATAAAGAAATCCATAAATTTTCACCAATGATGTGTGATTTTGTTCAATCGGACAATGTTACCATAAATCGCTTTGAGTCCGAACAACCGCAAGGAAATTTTTTGAGGATTCATGCTGTTGGCCGGCTCGTATGCGACAAAGCGATGCCGACGCATGACTTGGGTCATGCGCAATAAAAATATACTACACCTATGATGTCAGATTGCATCGCATAATGGCCGAAATTGGGCTGAATGAGACCCTGTACCTTGCCGTCAGAGGTGCCATGCCGCGACTGGGGATAATGATGGAAGCCGCCACCCGCCATTCGATAATCACACCGCAAATTCGAGACACAGCTGACCAAAGGTCTGCTGCTCAATCGCCAGTCGAATCCGTTCCATCAGATCAAGAAAATATTGCAGATTGTGCAAAGTGCACAGCCTCGCGCACAAAGGCTCATTGACTCGATACAGGTGACGCAGATACGAGCGGGTGAATTTTTTACAGCATGGACAACCGCAATTCTCATCAACCGGGCGCAAGTCGTCGCGATATTTCTTGTTTCGAATCTTGACGACACCGCCAGACGTATACAGCCACCCGTTGCGTGCGTTTCTCGTAGGCAACACGCAATCAAACATATCAATTCCGCACTTCACTCCATACACGATGTCCTCAGGCGTACCGACTCCCATCAGATATCTGGGACGATCCGCAGGCATCTGTGGTGCAACCACATCCAACATCTCATACATCTGACGCTTGGGCTCGCCGACCGACAGTCCGCCAACTGCATATCCATCAAAGCCGATTTCAAGCAGGCCCTTCAGAGACTGTTCCCGAAGTTGCGGATACATGCCACCTTGGATAATCCCGAAAAGCGCGTTGTCCGATCCCTCGAAAGCCCGCTTCGACCGCTCGGCCCAGATCAGCGATCGTTCCATTGAGAAACGCGCTTCGGCTTCGGTCGCCGGATATGGAGTGCAGTCGTCGAAGATCATGGCAATGTCGGAATTCAAGACTCTCTGCATCTGGATGGACTCCTCCGGTCCGAGAAATACCTCACTGCCGTCGAATGGTGAGCGGAACAGGACGCCTGATTCATCCATGCGACGCAATTTCGCCAGGCTGAATACCTGAAAACCACCGGAATCAGTCAGAATCGGCCGGTTCCAGCCCATAAAGCGATGCAGCCCCCCATGCAGCCCAATCACATCCGCTCCCGGCCTCAGCATGAGATGGAATGTGTTGCCGAGCACGATCCGTGTATCCAACGATTCCAGATCGCGAGGCTCGATCGTCTTGACCGCGCCGAATGTACCGACTGGCATGAAAACCGGTGTCTCAACAACACCATGATTCAATTCGAGCCGGCCTCGACGTGCATTTCCGTGCCGGGCAGATTGTGTGAACCTCATGACAAATAACTTCCTACAATTCCCTTATGGATAGAAAATATATCCGTAATTGAATTCCTAATTGTCACTTGTCATAAGCGGGATTTACAATATTTTGGGGCAATGAGGGCATATGCCGGTCGAGTTCCCAAAGCAGGCTCGACCCGCGACAATTCGGGAAGAGCCATAATTGGAACACTTCGACCATGTGGAAAGAAGCCTGTAAATTGGAATATTCCCGATCGGGTGGCAAACATGGGTCATTGAATCGGACTGCGCGGCGTAGAAGTCCATTTGGTCATTTGGCAATAACTTTCCAGACAATAATGAGGAGATACCAATGAAACCTCTGAATTCAGTCAATATCGGATTTGTCGGTCTCGGACTCATGGGGAAGCCGATGGCACGCAATCTGAAAAAAGCAGGTGCCCGGGTCACTGTGTTCAATCGCAGTCGCTCTTCAGTCGACGAATTGGTGAGTGAGGGTTTCGAGGCGGCAAATTCGCCGGCTCAAGCTGGATGTTCGCAATTTGTCATATGCATGGTTTCCGATACTGAGGCTGTCCGTGACGTACTGTTCGGGGAAAACGGTGTCATCGAATCACAAAACTCCGACTGCACCGTGATTGATATGGGAACTACCGAGGTTACTGCGACCAGACAGTTCGCACAGCGCCTCGACACAGTCGGAATCCGCTATGTCGATGCTCCGGTATCGGGTGGAGAAATTGGTGCGATCAACTCACAGCTGTCAATCATGGTAGGGGCTTGTGAAGCGGATATGCAGCGCACCCGCGCGATTTTCGATGTATTGGGAAGTCGGGTGGTACATGTCGGCGATGTCGGGACCGGACAGATCGCCAAGGCCGCAAACCAGATTATCGTCGGTCTGACAATCGGAGCGGTCGCTGAGGCTTTCGCGCTCGCCCGCGATGGCGGTGCCGACCTTGATCGCGTCTGGCAGGCGCTCGGCGGAGGATTCGCGGATTCTCGGATATTGCAGTTGCACGGCCGAAGAATGATCGATGGAGGCTATGCACCTGGCGGGAAGGTCAGGACGCAACACAAGGATCTGGTACAAGCCCTTGAATTCGCTCAGGCCAATCACACACAACTGCCGTCCACATCACTTTGCCGGGACCTATACAGCAATCTGATTCAACGCGGAGACGGTGACTTGGATCACAGCGCACTGTTCAGGCTGTATTGACGCCCGAAATTCAGGCTTCAGCTTCCGGTAAGGGATAGTGTCCCTTACGTCGCACCCACACCACAAGAATCGCGACCAAGACGATGGGCACCAGGGCTCCGCTGCTCAACACATACCAACCCCAAAGATGATGGAGCACTCCAGACATCAAGGCGGTCAGCGTGACAGTCGAAAACACACACAAGTCATTGAATCCCTGAACAATGGCTTTCTCACTCGGTCTGTAGGTTTTGGTCAGCAGTGTTGTCGCACCAAGAAAGGTGAAATTCCAACCGACGCCTAACGATACCAGCGAAAGGCAAAAGCCAATGAACGAATCACCGATTATGTAGACGATGCCCACGCATGCGACCAACGCCACCAGGCCGGAAAAGATTATGTTCAGATCCCCAAACCTTCGTACCAGATGGCCGGTGAAAAAAGAGGGCGCAAACATTGCGAATATGTGCCACTGTATGACCTGCACCGTATAGCTGAACTCTATGCCCCTGACCTCCATCGCCAACGGGGTGGAGGTCATCAACAGATTCATGACACCGTAACCGACTGTCGCACTGACAACCGCCAGGATAAAGACCGGTTGCACAATGATCTCGCGCAACGGTCGTCCTTCTGTCTTTTTCGTTTCGGCGTCGGTAACAGGCACTTTGAGAAAGGACACCAACGTAAAGGACAAAAGATAGACCGCGGCCAGGGCCATGTAGGAGCCAGCGAACACGGCGTCGCTGAACGCATCCTTGGTCAGATTCGTCATATTCGGTCCGATGAATGCCGCAACAACACTCCCCGCCAAGACGTACGAAATCGCTCGACTTCGATACGATTCGGTCGATACATCTGCTGCTGCGAAACGGTAGAACGCACCAAAGGCATTGGCCACTCCGAATAATGCAATACCAGCTGAAAATATCCAGAAACTGTGAGAAATGATTGCGAAGCTGGAGACTATCGCACCGGTAATTCCAGACAAAAGACCAATCATGAAACCGTTTCTTCGTCCCACTCGTTTCATCAGCAGCGACGCCGGCATGGCGAAAGTCATTCCGAATAGAAACAGAATCGCAACCGGCACTGTCCCCATCATGGGATCAGGCGCCAGCATGACACCAATCAGCGCTGCAGACACGATCAGGGTCGAATTGGTCGTGAACATACACGCCTGACAGGCAGACAATATTGCAACATTCAGTCGCATTCTTGGCATTACTTGTTCGGAAACGCTCATAGGTTCGCCTATCGGCAGGTGAAAAAGTTATGAGAGGGTTCGTCCGCCATCAATATGAATTGCCTGGCCTGTGATGAATGCGCCGGATCGAGACAGCAGCAATACAACTGTACCGAGTATGTCGTCAGGTTCAAACAGCCGCCCCAGCGGGATTCTGGACTCGGCATTTTTGCGATTGTCGCCTTGGTCCAGGAAAGAATGGGTCAGCTGGGTATCGCACATCGCGGGGCTGATGGCATTGACTGTAATGGTGTACCCGGCCCACTCCACCGCAAGAACCCGGGTCAGATGTGTCAGCGCAGCCTTGCTGGCGGCATAGGCCGCATAACCCGGATTCGAAATGCTGTCGGATACTGACGCGATATTGATGATGCGCCCGCAGCCTTGCGGAATCATGATCCTTGCCGCGTGCCGACACATCAGGAATGCCGCGTTCAGATTGGTCTCGACAATGCGCGAAAAGACTTTTTCCGGCATATCAGTCGCGGGAATGATCTCGAACAGACCCACACAATTGATCAGTCCATCCAGTCGCTCCCATCTTTCAGATGTACTCTGCAGTGCCGACTGGCATGCGGCTTCGTGCCGAACATCAAACACCTCGGAAAATACGCTGTCGGAGCTGAATTCAGAAGCAAGTTGCTGCAAGCCATCATCGTTTTTGTCAAAAATGGCAACCTTGCAGCCCTGTCGGACAAGTTCCCGCGCAACAACCGACCCGAACGCGCCTGCCGCACCAGCAACCGCGACCACCTGTCCACGAAGGTCAAATAATGACTGCAAGACGGTAAGTTCTTCGAACGGATGGGGCGATGTCGGCAATTGAAGGCAAATGTTTGGGCGCGGTGCTACATGTTGCGCCGAAATTTGCCTCCCACCTCAAACAATGCTGATGTGATCTGACCGACGGAACAACTGCGAACAGCCGACATGAGTTCGGCGAAAACATTGCGATTCTCCACAACCGCCGCCTGCAATGATGCGATCGCAGCAGCGGACTCTCCGCGGTGGCGTTCATGAAAATCATGCAGTCGTTCCAACTGTGAGCGTTTCTCCTGATCAGTCGATCGGGCCAATTCGGTGTCCTGCTGTTGCTCCACCTCAGGATTCTGAAACATGTTGACACCGACAATCGGCAAAGTGCCGTCGTGCTTGAGCCGTTCGTAATGCAGAGACTGGTCCTGGATGCATCCGCGCTGATAACCCGTCTCCATCGCTCCCAGTACACCGCCTCGCTGAGATATTGACTCAAACTCACAAAGCACTGCCTCTTCAACAAGATCAGTAAGTTCCTCCACAATGAAACTGCCCTGATTGGAATTGTCGTTCTGAGCCAGACCCCATTCCTTGTTGATGATCAGCTGAATCGCCATCGCCCTTCGTACAGACTCCTGTGTTGGCGTGGTGATCGCCTCGTCATAAGCATTTGTGTGCAGACTGTTACAGTTGTCGTATACCGCGATCAGTGCCTGCAGTGTGGTTCGGATGTCATTGAAATTGATCTCCTGCGCATGGAGTGACCTGCCGGAAGTCTGGATGTGATATTTCAGTCGCCGGGATTTTTCGTTCGCACCATACTTTTCCTTCATCGTCACCGCCCATATCCTGCGTGCCACCCGTCCCATAACCGTGTATTCCGCATCCATTCCGTTCGAGAAGAAAAACGAAAGATTCGATGCGAAATCATCAATATGCATCCCTCGCGCAAGATACATCTCGACGTAGGTAAATGCGTTGGCAAGAGTAAATGCAAGTTGAGAGATCGGGTTGGCGCCGGCTTCGGCAATGTGGTATCCGGATATGGACACCGAGTAGAAATTGCACACCTCGTTGGCAATGAAATATTCCTGAATATCGCCCATCACCTTGAGACTGAATTCTGTCGAGAAAATACACGTGTTCTGACCCTGATCCTCTTTGAGAATATCGGCCTGAACTGTTCCTCGGACGCTCCTCAGTGCGTTTGCGCGCAGTGACTCATACTCGTCGCTGTCTGGCTTGCGATCATGCTTGGCTTCAAAGGCATCGACCTGCTGGTCGATTGCCGTATTGAGCAACATCGCCAGATAGGTCGGAGCCGGACCATTGATGGTCATTGACACCGAAGTCTGACGGCTGCAAAGATCAAAGTCGCTGTATAGTACCTTCATATCGTCCAGTGTCGCGACTGATACACCGGAATTGCCGACTTTTCCATAGATGTCGGGGCGCTCATCCGGGTCAAACCCGTACAGGGAGACCGAATCAAATGCAGTCGACAGTCGTTTCGCCGCTGAATGCTCCGACAGCAACTTGAAACGTCGGTTGGTCTTATGCGGTCCGCCTTCACCTGCAAACATTCGCGTCGGATCTTCGTCCTTTCGCTTGAACGAAAATACCCCACCCGTATAAGGAAAGCTACCCGGCAGATTTTCCCGCATGAGCCAACTGAGCAAGTCGCCATGGTCATGAAAGTGCGGCACGGAAATCTTCGGAATTCTGGTACCCGAAATGGTTTCGTAAAACATTTTCGGTGCGTCCCTGACATTCGATTGCGACATCTCGAATCTCACGGCATCGACACGCTGCGGCCATTGCTTGATCAATTCGGCCGCGTCGGTATCCAGCAACAGCTCGCGTTCGTCGGCAAGGCCCGCCAATGCCGACGGATCGCCGACGTCCGCTTCCCTCAACATCTGGACACAAGCCCGCAACTGTTGAATCTCACGTGCGAGTTGCGAAAGCGATTCCACTTTTTTGTGATAATCCCGCACCGTCTCAACAATTTCACCCAGATATCCAATTCGAGACGGAGGAATGATACTGTGCCGGTCCGATGAGACCTTGGATGTGAGTTCCGCGGGGAATGTATCGCTGTTTCTCGGCACATCCAACAGTTTGACAATCTTCTGAAAAAGAGCGGTCACACCGTCATCGCTGAATCTCGAGGATATTGTTCCGTAAACTGGCATCGACTGCGCTGGCCGATCGAAAGCCGCCTGATTTCGCTGCACCTGCTTGCACACGTCCCGATAGGCGTCCTGCGCACCTTTTGCGTCGAACTTGTTGATGACCACCAAGTCGGCAAAATCAAGCATGTCTATCTTTTCCAGCTGACTTGCCGAACCGAATTCCGGAGTCATTACGTAAACGGTTTTGTCGACATAGGGGACAACGGAAGAGTCACCCTGGCCAATTCCGGGTGTTTCGACGACGACCAGATTGAAGCCCCAAATTGAGCATGCCCTGATCACATCGTTCAGAAATGAGGGGATCGCACCTCCGGCGTTACGGGTGGCGAGTGAGCGAACAAATACCTGCGAGGAGTCTATCGCGTTCAACCTGATGCGATCGCCGAGCAAAGCGCCGCCGGTCTTTTTTCGTGTCGGATCTACTGCAAGAATCGCAATTCTGGTGTCAGGTTCGCAATACAGTCGAAATCTCTGAACCAGCTCATCGGTGAGCGATGACTTGCCTGATCCGCCTGTACCGGTAATACCGAGAACCCGCGGCACGCTCACCTGCTCGCGGTGTGCGTCCAAATAGGCGATGGCTTGTGGATCACCGCGCTCGATGGCACTGATCAGCAGTGCCAGATCTCTGGTATCGTCGCAGTCCAGGCTGTCTGCGGTCAAAGGATGGGATATGGTTGAATCACTCCGACATCGGTCGATCATGTCGTCAACCATGCCTTGCAGGCCGGACTTCTGGCCATCGCCGGGAGAGTAAATCCGCGCAACACCATAATCGTGCAGCTCGCGAATCTCATCTGGAACTATAACACCGCCGCCGCCACCGAAAACCTTGATGTCCCTGCGACCGCATTCCTCAAGCATATCAATGATGTACTTGAAAAACTCGATGTGTCCGCCCTGGTATGAGCTGACCGCAATACCGTCGGCGTCCTCCTGGATCGCAGTCGAGACAATTTCCCTGACCGAACGGTTATGACCCAGATGAACAACCTCAACACCCGAAGACTGCAAGATTCGACGGATGACGTTGATTGAGGCATCATGACCATCGAACAGGCTGGTGGCCGTCACAAATCTCAATGGGATCTGTGTTTCGTCGGTGTCATGAACGAGTCTGATTCTTTCGGCGGAGATCGCCATCATTCTGTCTGTTCGGTAATCCAAAATTCGCAAAGTCCTGACATCGCTGTAATTGACCGCCTTGAGGTCGACGAACACCATCAAATCTTCGCCGACATTGACGGAACAACCAAAGATTGCCGGTAAATTGCCTGTTCCGCTATTTTATCAGATTGGCTCAGACCTTCTGAATTCGACCATAGGCTGGGATTATCCCCAGCAATGCATCAGAGCCTGCTGCGCAGTGATTGACGGAATTCCCGGTACCGGTGTATCTGTGACAAGAGTCACTCCTGTATCGAAAAAGTCAAGGCCTGGTGTGTTGTCTGGCATCTTGCCATTTTTGACGAAATTGACCACCGCTTCAATGCCGTAGACCGCCATCCGCTGCGGAAACTGCATCACCGTGGCGTTGAGTTCACCATCGGCAACCTTGTTGACTCCATCACAACCACCGTCTATCGAAACGATTACCGCATCGTCGTCCACCTTCGATTCCTGAAGTGCTGCGTAGGCTCCGGCTGCAGCCGGCTCATTGATCGCATATACCAGATCGATTTGCGGATTGTTCTGAAGTAATGACTGCATCACGCTTCGACCACCTTCCTCAGAGCCGAAAGTCGCACCGCTGCCAACGATGCGTTCGTCATCTTCATCGTACATGGTTCCAGGGTCCCGAATGCCAACTCCGAAACCACTCAGGAACCCCTGATTGCGTAACAGGTCCACCGTGACATTCGTACCTGCCCCATCAAGCGTTACGACGTTCGCGTTCTTGGCCGCACTGCCCATATACGCTTTTGCCCACATGCCGATCAACTCACCGGCCCTGAAGTTATCGGTGGCAAACGTCGCGTCGGCAAGCTGCGTTGGTTCGAATAGCGTATCAATAGCAATGACAATCACACCTGCTTGGCGCGCCTTGCTGACCGCGTCGGCAAGAGCCGCCGGATCTGAAGGTGAAATCAGAATACCTGCAACACCGGCATCAACCAGAGTCTCTATCGCTTCAATCTGTTTGGCGGAGTCACCATCATATTCGCCTGCAAATGTATAAATCTTGATACCGAGCTCGTCTGCGTGATGCAGTACAGTGTCTTTGATTTCCACAAAAAATGGATTGTCCTCAGTCTTGGTGACCAATCCGATTATCGGATCTGCAGCCATACCAACAGACGCAAGCAGACTGCACGCCAATCCCACTGCGATCAGAATTTCATTCGCGAATCTGTTCATGAACATGCGGCGTCAATAACCTGCTTGCCTGAACTGCCTGGTAATATCCATAAGACCGTCATTTGAAATGTGCGTATGTATTTTACAGCAACCCAATCAGTCCCCTGAATGCGGCTGTTGTTCGGGTTTCGGATGGTGTACCGCGGCTCACAGACACAATCGAATGCGCATGCGGTCGGTGCGATTTGGTTCTGGATTTGGTTCTGGTAATACGATCTGCGCTACCCGATAATAGATGGTCGGACAGTTGCCTGTTCTTCCGACTGCCGCTCTCAACGGTATTTGAGCGAAATCAGTTGCAATCGAACAAGAATGCAAAATTCCTGCCCGCTGCATTAACAAGACAACAGCACAACATGACAATCGAACAAGCGCTTTTTCGAAGAGTTGGCCAATTCTGCGAAAGTATGGGAACGAAACTGCCGGTTTTGCTGGCGCCGATGGCGGGTGCCTGCCCGCCGGAACTCTCGATCAGTGTGGCCAATGCCGGTGGTCTTGGTGCGTGTGGCGTGCTCCTGATGAGTCCTGAGCAAATTGTCCAATGGTGCAGTGACTTCAGGGCTTCGAGCGACGGACCTTTTCAACTCAATAACTGGATTCCCGACCCTGCGCCAGTTCGCGACGATTGCGAGGAAAGACGGGTGGTGGACTTTCTGAGTCAATTCAGTGGTGAGACCCAACCTGAAGTCGCCGAAATCACCGCGCCCGAATTCAATGCTCAGTGTGATGCCATGCTTGAGTCCAAGCCGCGTGTGATCTCAAGCATCATGGGGATCTATCCGGATGAATTCATCACGCGAATGAAGTCACAGGGGATACTCTGGTTTGCCACCGTGACGACAGTGGCAGAAGCGCTCGAGGCACAACAGGCAGGGGCTGATGTGATCGTCGCTCAGGGCGTTGAGGCGGGCGGCCACCGAGGCACTTTCAGGGCACAAGATGCACAACAGTCACTCGCCGGGCTGTTCTCCCTGATTCCCGCCATCGCAGACTCGGTGCATTTGCCAATTGTAGCGACCGGTGGAATTGCAGACGCCCGGGGAGTTGCGGCGGCACTGATGCTCGGTGCCTCGGCAGTGCAAATCGGCACTGGCTTTTTGCGTTGCCCGCAGGCGGCCATTCCGTCGGCGTGGGCTGACGAGATAGGAAAATCGGCTCCTGATGGCACGATGCTCACACGGTCATTTACCGGCAGGCTGGGACGATCGATCGCGACGGCCTACACCAAAGCCTCAGCCGCATCGGATGCGCCCGATCCCCGACCGTATCCCGTACAGCGGGCGCTCACCAAACAGATGACGACCGCAGGGCGTCGCGACAACGATCTGGACAGGATTCAGGCTTGGGCAGGCCAGTCAGCCTCTCTGGCAAGGGCGGTTGCAGCGGACAAGCTGACTCGCGATTTATGGAACGGGGCTTTGAACCTTCTGGCCTGAAGCGGGTTAAGGCTGTGGCAATTTTGTCAGTCAGCGAGTTCGCCACTGGGAACAGTCAAATCCGATACAAGTACTGTTGACGCAGATCAGCTGCCACTGCCGGTACCGATTGACAGGCTGTGTGATCTGTAGATTATCTGACACGGTTGTTTAGGGTATATTGATTGACTTCGAACGTTGGAAATCAGTCGACGATAAGTAAAATGACAAATAACTTCAAAGCATTGAATCCGGACTACGAGTCCAAGGTACGACAGAGTTTCGTCGAACAGGGAATCATGAAGCTGATGGGAGCGACGATCCGCGACGTCGGGCCCGGACGCTGTATAATCGAATTGCCGTTCAACGAAAAACTGACTCAGCAAGATGGGTTCTTTCACGCAGGAGCAACCAGTACGATCGCTGACTCAGCAGGTGGATACGCAGCATTGACGCTGATGCCGGCCGATAGCCAGACCTTGACCGTGGAATTCAAAATCAATCTGCTGGTACCGGCTTCAGGCGACAGGCTTTGCGCAGAAGCGACAGTGATCAAAGCCGGCAAGACCTTGACCGTATCGAACATTGAGGTGTTCTCGCATCGCGGTGAAAGCCGAAAACTGTGTGCGATCATGCAACAGACCACCATTTGTATTCCTCACCCGGATTAATCCCTGATGGGCAGCGACTATTCAGCACTGAACTTTGATTTGGGAGAGATCGCCGACATGCTTCGGGCGAGTGTTCGCGAGTTTGCTGCGAATGAGATTCAGCCGCGAGCTGCCGACATTGACCAGTCCAACGAATTTCCGTCCGATCTGTGGAAGAAGCTGGGCGACATGGGACTGCTTGGCATCACGGTCGAGGAAAAATTCGGTGGAGCCGGTATGGGTTACCTGGAACATGTCGTCGCCATGGAGGAAATAAGCCGCGCTTCGGCATCTGTCGGTCTTTCCTATGGCGCGCACTCTAACCTGGCTGTCAATCAAATTCGCAGAAATGGGACAGACTCACAAAAGCGAGAGTATCTGCCTCGACTGATCAGTGGCGAGCACGTGGGAGCACTGGCAATGTCAGAACCGAACTCCGGGTCCGATGTCGTCAGTATGAATCTGCGGGCACAAGTCGAAAACGGCCACTACATCCTCAACGGCAGCAAGATGTGGATCACCAACGGACCCGATGCCGACGTGTTGGTAGTTTACGCCAAGACGTCACCGGAAGCCGGGTCAAGAGGCATCACGGCCTTCATCATCGAAAGGCAGTTCGATGGATTCTCTACCGGACAGAAACTGGACAAACTGGGCATGCGCGGTTCGAATACCGGGGAGCTTGTCTTTGACAACTGTGCGGTTCCTGCCCAAAACGTGCTGGGTGAGGTCGGCCGTGGCGTTGAGGTGCTGATGAGCGGCCTGGATTACGAAAGAGTTGTACTGTCAGGAGGTCCACTTGGAATTATGCAGGCTTGTCTTGATGTTGTCGTTCCCTACGTTCATGAACGCAGGCAATTCGGAAAGGCCATTGGAGAATTTCAGTTCATCCAAGGCAAGCTGGCCGACATGTACTCTGCATTGAACGCATCGCGTGCCTATGCCTACGCCGTTGCGAAGGCATGTGACCGAGGTGAGACAACACGCAAAGATGCCGCAGCAGTCATCCTCTATACCGCCGAAAAGGCCACATGGTGTGCGCTCGAGGCGATACAGGCCATGGGTGGTATGGGCTACGTCAATGAAACACCGACCGGGCGTCTGCTCAGGGATGCCAAGCTTTACGAAATTGGTGCCGGCACAAGCGAAATTCGTCGCATGCTGATCGGACGCGAACTTTTCTTGGAAACACAATAATCTGCAAGTGACAGGAGATATGATGATGCAGGCTTCCTCAGTAGTCCTAACCGGAATGGCCCGAACTCCGATCGGTGGATTTCAGGGTCGCCTATCGGCAAAGTCCGCCCCGGAACTCGGCTGCAGCTCAATTCGGGCAGCTCTCGACGACGCCGGTATTCAAGGTGCAGACGTCGATGAAGTGCTCATGGGCTGTGTGCTCCCCGCTGGAATGGGTCAGGCTCCTGCCCGACAGGCAGCGCTGGCCGCCGACATTCCGAAATCAGTCGGTTGCACGACGGTCAACAAGATGTGCGGTTCCGGTATGAAAACTGTGATGCTCGGCTACGATTCGATTGTGGCGGGAACCAACTCTGTGGTAGCTGCCGGTGGGATGGAGAGCATGACCAATGCGCCTTATCTGATCCCGAAAGCCAGGGGCGGGTTGAGAATGGGACATGGACAAATGATGGACCACATGTTCATAGACGGACTGGAAGACGCCTACCAGAAAGGCTCGTTGATGGGAGAATTCGCAGAAGACTGCGCACAAGCCTATCGGTTCAGTCGCGAAGCGCAGGACAATTTCGCGATCGAGTCCCTCACCCGGGCACAGAAAGCAACCGAAAACGGCACCTTTGCGAGGGAAGTCACGGCAGTTGAGGTGAAGACCCGAAAGGATCAATATGTCGTTTCGACCGATGAACAGCCGCAGACAACCAACACTGAAAAAATCCCGTTCCTGAAACCCGCGTTTCGTAACGATGGAACCGTGACCGCGGCCAATTCCAGTTCAATTTCTGATGGCGGAGCCAGTGTGATCCTCATGGCCCGGACCGAAGCCGAACGACGGGGGACGAGCGTGATCGCGCAACTGGTGGGGCATTCAACTTACGCGGCCGAGCCGAATCTGTTTCCAACCGCTCCGATCGGTGCGATCAAGCGCCTGCTCGAAAGGCTTGACTGGACAGTCGACGACGTCGACTTATTTGAGATCAATGAGGCGTTTGCCGTCGTAACCATGGCGGCAATGCACAGTCTGGGACTGTCACATGATCGCGTGAACGTCCACGGAGGGGCCTGTGCGCTCGGACACCCGGTCGGCGCCTCCGGCGCCCGCATCCTCGTGACCCTGATCGCAGCAATGGAAAAATACGACTTGAAACGCGGTATTGCGACGCTTTGTATCGGAGGTGGAGAGGCCACCGCGATCGGAGTGGTTCGCCCATAGGTGAGCGGTCAACAAACCACAGGTTGGATATCAGCATGAAAAAGATTGTAGACTTCTATTTCGACTTCTCCTCGCCGTATGGATACCTCTCCAGCGAGAAAGTTGACGATCTTGCGGCTCGCTGTGATTGCGAAGTTGTGTGGCGCCCGTACCTGATGGGGGCGGTCATGAAGATCACCGAGCGCAAACCTCTGGTGCAGATTCCGATGCTCAGGAATTACAGCGAGAACGACCTGGAACGTTTCGCACGGTTTGAAGGCATTGAGCTCAATCAGCCATCGACGTTCCCTATCGCCACAGTCGCCGCCTGCAGAGCCTACTATTGGTTGCAAAGAAGCGACAAGGCAAAGGCAAAGGATTTGGCGCAGGCAATTTTTCGCGCCTACTTCATCCGCGACGAATTGATTTCGCAACCGGATGTAGTGGTCTCGATTGCCGAAGGCCTGGGGGTCAATTCAGATGAACTGGGCGCAGCACTGGAAGATCTGTCGGTCAAGCAGTTGGTTCGGGATGCGACCGACAACGCGGTGAGACAGGAAATATTCGGTTCCCCATTTTTTGTCGTTGACAATGAGCAGTTCTGGGGTCATGATCGCATGGGACTTCTGGAAGCATGGATCAAGACAGGCGGCTGGTAATCGAACGCGACGGAGCGCACAGACATCGTCATGGCTGTCATTGAGTCACAAGTCAACACCGACAGTGCCGATTTTCAGGACCGAAAACAGACAATGACCCGGCTGGTCGGGGAGCTTGACTCGGTACTTGACACGATCAGGTCCGGCGGCAGCGATACTGCTCGGAAAAGACACACTGATCGGGGCAAGCTTCTTGCCCGAGATCGAATCCAGTTGCTGTTGGACAAAGGTTCGCCATTTCTGGAAGTCGCACCCTATGCCGCATACGACATGTACGGCGGAGACGTCCCGTCAGCCGGCATCGTGACCGGAATCGGGTCGGTTTGCGGACTCGAAGTGATGATTTTCGCCAACGATGCTACGGTAAAAGGCGGCACCTACTATCCGGCCACTGTAAAAAAGCACCTGCGCGCCCAAGAGATTGCGTCAGACAATCACCTGCCCTGCATTTATCTGGTCGACTCTGGAGGAGCCTATCTTCCCTTGCAGGACGATGTGTTCCCGGACCGGGAGCACTTCGGACGAATTTTCTACAACCAGGCCAACATGTCAGCCGCAGGCATACCCCAGATCGCTTCCGTCATGGGTTCATGTACGGCAGGCGGCGCCTACGTACCCTCAATGTGTGATGAGTCTGTAATCGTCCGCGGGCAAGGAACAATTTTCCTGGGCGGACCTCCGCTGGTCAAGGCAGCGACCGGTGAAACCGTATCAGCCGAGGATCTCGGCGGTGCGGACGTTCACTCACGCCAGTCCGGAATAACCGATCACTATGCCAATGACGACCAGCATGCCCTTTCCATCGTTCGGGACATCGTGAGAAATCTGAATCGGGCCCAATCCAGTTCAAGACAGATTCAGACCGTCCCGCCCCTGTATGATGCAAACGAAATTTATGGAATCGTGCCAACCGACCTGCGTCAAAGCTATGACGTGCGAGAGGTCATCGCCCGCCTGGTCGACGGCAGCGAATTGCACGAGTTCAAGAAAATGTACGGTGATACCTTGGTCTGTGGATTCGCGCATCTCATGGGGTACCCGGTCGGCATCATCGCGAATAACGGCATCCTTTATTCCGAATCGGCACTCAAGGCGACCCACTTCATCGAACTGTGCTGCCAGCGCGGCACTCCCCTGGTCTTCCTGCAGAATATCGCCGGATTCATGGTAGGTCAGAAGTACGAGGCGGGCGGAATAGCGAAAGACGGCGCAAAAATGGTTACCGCAGTTGCGTGTGCGAAGGTGCCCAAGTTCACTGTGATCATCGGTGGCAGTTTCGGTGCCGGAAACTACGCCATGTGCGGTCGCGCATACGGTCCCAGATTTCTTTGGATCTGGCCCAACGCAAGAATCTCAGTCATGGGCGGCGAGCAGGCCGGGAATGTTCTTGCACAAGTCCGAGCCGACAACATGAAAAAAGGTTCCTGGAGCGAAGACGAGCAGCAGGCATTCAAGCAGTCCATTGTTGACCAGTACGAAACCCAGGGCAGCCCGTACTATTCGAGCGCGCGTTTGTGGGATGATGGAATCATTGATCCTGCAGACACCCGAATGGTTTTGGCTCTTGGGATTTCGGCCGCTTGCAATGCACCCGATACAAAAACACAGTTTGGGATCTTCAGGATGTGAGGTGGGCGCAATGAATGACTCATCTTTTGCCAGCAATAATCAAACCATCGACCTCTCGGTTGACGAAAAAGGCATCTGCTCCGTCACCCTGAACAGGCCAGATGTTCACAACGCATTCAATGAAGTCATGATCGCTGAAATTACACAGGCGATGATTTCGCTGGAGTCGGACCCGAATGTGCGGATAGTTGTTGTGCGCGGTGCTGGAAAAAGCTTCTGCGCCGGTGCCGACATCAACTGGATGCGTCGGATGGCGGACTATGATGAAGAGCAGAATCTTGAGGATGCCGGTCTGATGTCTGAAATGATGGACCGATTGTATCGGTTCCCAAAACCGACACTTGCTCACGTTCACGGCGCAGTATTTGGAGGTGGTGTCGGTTTAGTCGCCTGCTGTGATATCGCTATCGCATCCGAGGACGCGGTCTTCAGTCTGTCTGAAGTCAAGATCGGACTGATTCCATCGGTCATCAGTCCATATGTTGTAGAAGCCATGGGCACCCGTAACGCTAGAAGGTACTTTCTGTCAGGAGAACGTTTCGGTGCATCGACTGCCAGACATGTGGGTTTGATCAACGAGTGTTGTGAGGATCGTGAACTGTCGACGCTCCGACAGACAATTTTGCAAGAACTTCTCCAAAGCGCGCCCGAAGCGCAGAAAATCGCCAAGATGCAACTGCAAAATGTTGTATCCAATAACATAAGCCACGAAATCCGACGGCAGACGTCTCAAATGATTGCACAGGTAAGGGCTTCGGATGAGGGCCGCGAGGGAACGGCCGCATTTCTTGAGAAACGACTGCCGCCGTGGCGCAGCGAGCATTGATTCATTGTTCGAAAAGCTTCTCATCGCAAATCGTGGCGAGATTGCATGTCGGATCACACAGACCGCACGCAGACTCGGCATCAAGATTGTGGCCGTCCATTCCGATGTCGACCGCAATGCGCTGCATGTCGCGCTTGCGGACGAGGCCGTTGAGATTGGGAGCGCCCGACCATCGGAAAGTTATCTGAATGCGGAAAGAATCGTAGAAACGGCGCGCCAGACAGGTGCAGATGCCATTCATCCAGGATATGGGTTCCTATCGGAGAACAGCCTGCTGGCGGAACTGTGTGAAAACCAATCTATTGAATTCATAGGTCCGTCGTCCAAAGCCATTCGGGTCATGGCGTCCAAATCTGCTGCGGCTTCAATCGCCATACAGGCAGGTGTACCGGTCATGACGGGTTACAGGGACTCAGACCAGCGGCCTGACAACATGATTGAAGCTGCCCGCAAAATTGGATTCCCGGTGTTACTCAAATCCTCTGCAGGTGGCGGTGGCAGAGGAATGCGCATTGTTCACAGTGAGAATCAGTTCGCTGAACTTCTTCAATCAGCCAAGTCCGAGGCCAAGGAGGCATTTGACGATGACCTGATCATCATTGAAAAGTTTCTTGAGTTCGCGCGACACATTGAGGTCCAGATTGCCGCTGATCAGCATGGAAATCTGGTGCACCTATTCGACCGGGAATGCTCAGCCCAGCGACGCTACCAGAAAATTGTCGAGGAAGCCCCTGCGCCCGATATTCCATGCGAAATACGATCAGATATGTATGAGGCGGCAATCGCCATGTCTAGATCACTCGATTATCACAATGTGGGCACAGTGGAATATTTACTCGTCGGGAACCGGTTCTATTTCATGGAAATGAATACCCGTCTTCAGGTGGAACATCCCGTCACGGAGCAGATTACCGGGGTTGATCTGGTTGAATGGCAACTGCGAATCGCAGCAGGCGAGGATTTATCGTCATTCACAGCGCCCGATCGACCACTCGGTCACGCGGTCGAAGCTCGTCTTTACGCCGAGAACCCATCAAAGGGGTTTCTACCGTCACCGGGCAACATCAGATACCTGTCCATGCCTGCGGCCTCCGACCAGATTCAGATTCACAGCGGTGTGCGCCAAGGCGATGATGTCGACCGGCATTACGATCCATTGATAGCCAAGATCGTCGGTTACGGACAGGACCGGGCTGACGCAATTGATAAGTTGACCGCAGCACTCAATGAAGTTCAGATTATCGGATTGGATTCAAATGTGGAATTTCTGGTCAATCTTTTACGGCACGATACATTTCGACATGGAACGATTGATGTCAGGTTTGTTGAAAACAACCTGGACGAACTGACTCCGGGCGCTGCAAAACTTCCAGATGCGATTGCAGTTCTGACTGCATTGTTCCTGAATGCCTCGTCGGGCAAGGCGTATCGACTTCCGGCTTCGGAAGTGACAGTTGACGCGGATTCACCATGGCATCTGAGCAACGGATGGAGGCTGAATTCGACGCGTGAGACAACTTGGAATCTTGAACACGATAACCAAATTGTCAATGTCACCATCCGAGTCCATAACGATGCCTTGTCAGCTGACTGTGGGTTGGGCAAAATTACCTGTCGCGATGCAGTGATTGACGAAAAACTGGTCTGCGCCAACCTTGATGGAACCGACTGGTGTGTCAACGTGGTTGAATTGGACAGGTCTTTGGTCGTATTTCACAACACTGTGAGGTACGAACTTGCAGTCACTGATCGGGTTTCGGCACCAAAGGCGCCGGCTACTCGCGAGGGTTCACTTGCCGCGCCGCTGCCGGGTCGTGTGGTCAGGGTGTTGGTCAAACAGGGAGAAAGTGTCAAATCCGGACAGAATCTGATTGTTATCGAAGCGATGAAAATGGAACACCATATTTCCAGTCCTGTCGCTGGCATTGTCTCAGCGGTCAATTTCGAGGAAAATGATCAGGTGGATGAAGGAGCTGTATGCTTGGTCGTGGAGTCTGCGGAGTCTTCGTCGACGAATTCGGTTGAGAAATTATGATGAACACTCCTGGTGAAGTCAGTCTGGTCGAGGTTGGCCCTCGTGACGGCTTGCAGAATGAGTCGGTCATGACATCGGTGGACTTTCGGGTTGAACTGGTCGAACGGCTCGCTGGATGTGGTTTCGGTGCCTTGGAAGTGGGAAGCTTCGTGTCGCCCAGGTGGGTGCCGCAAATGGCCGACACCCGTCAGGTATTGGATACGGTTCGAAGGTCGAAAGACATTGCGCTGATTGCACTGGTACCGAATATGGTCGGTATGAATGCAGCGGTTGAGGCCAATGTCGATCGAATCGCGATATTCTCAGCAGCTTCAGAATCCTTCTCGCAGAAAAACACGAACTGTTCAATCGATGAATCATTCGAACGCTTCGAGCCGGTCGTCGAATGTGCGAACGAGAACAAGATTCCTGTACGAGGTTACGTTTCGTGTGTACTGGGCTGTCCCTATGAGGGACGTATGACCGAGGACAAGGTAATTCCTGTAGTGGAGCGATTGTTTGAATTGGGGTGTTATGAGGTATCGTTGGGCGATACCATTGGAGTCGGTACTGTGACCGGCACGAAAAACCTGCTATTGGAGTTGGAAAAATCGGTTCCCCTCGCTTCGATTGCGGTCCATTTTCATGACACCTATGGGCAGGCTCTGCCGAATATTCTTACTGCGCTTGAACGTGGTATATCCACAGTTGACAGCTCAGTCGGCGGGCTGGGAGGGTGTCCGTATGCGAAAGGTGCAAGTGGTAATGTCGCGTCGGAGGATGTGGTTTATATGCTGGAGGGAATGGGTGTGAAGACTGGCGTCGACCTGGACAAGCTTGTTGACATATCGAAGTACGTGTTCGACAACTTGAATAGATCTCCTGCATCAAGAGTTGCGAACGCCCGCTTGAGCGGCTGAGAGCTGAGGAACAATTCCGAAAATGTCGGATGCTTCCAATTACTTCTCGCTGAAAGTCGAGCTGGATTACACCTATTCGCTTGGTGCACTGAAGCCCTATTTCGATGCGTTGGCCGATGCCCGCGCTCTCGCATCCAGCTGCCCGGCATGTGGAAAGGTGAACTTTCCCCCGCGAATTGTCTGCGGCGATGACTGGTCTGAAACTGATTGGATTGAACTCAACGGTACAGGGGAAGTTGTCGAATTCACTGCCGGCAGGGGTACGAATGGAAATAGCGTCGCTTTTGCCTTGATTCAGATGAAAGGGGCAGACAATTTATGTCTCGGTCGTTGTGAGGAGCAAGACGTGAAAGTCGGGAACCTGGTACAGATCCATACATTGGATCTGCCTCAGTCACATCCAGCACAACAAGTGATCTTCAAGACGGTTCCAAGCAATCACGATAATCTCAAAAAGTAATCGCCTTTGCACCCAGATTCCGACTCTGAATGCAGAAGACCGGTCTTGTCATGGCAATCATCGAAAAGATTGCAATGGATAGCACAGGTTACCGATCAGCGACATCCAAGACAGCGACCACCTCAACTCATGTTAGTCCGAAGTCGACTTGGAAAGGTCCTGTTCCATCTTTTTTCTGAGCCTGTGTATGTCGTTCAGTTCATCCGTCATCACATCGTTCCAAGTCACTACACTTCCTTCAGCGATCGAATTACGCAGCGTAAGTTTCGACGCGAATCCGATCGGCAAAGCCTTTAGATTCAATGAGGTTTGAGCCGGCAATATCTTTCCCCAAACCGTACTGCCGCCCTCACCATCCAATACTTCGCCAGCTCCCAGATCGCGCTTGGCAACTGATACGGCATCGGCCGCGAACGTCATCGGGCATCCGGTCGGCTCTCGGCGCAATGCGACTGATGCAACACTAATGCCCAGCTCGAGACCAATTAGATGGTAGGGACGATACAGTGCGGAGTATCTCCCCGTGGAATCTGTCAAAAGGCCATATTCACGAAAGCACCGCGCGACATATTCGGTCCCGGCTTCAAAGACCACATACACCCCCCATCGCAGGTCTCGGTCCACTTCCGTACCATCCCGGTTCAGCGATGAGACCACCTCCACCATACCTTTTTGGGGCAGTATCCCTCCGTCGGACTGCGGTATGAGCAGCGAACCCAGCTCGTCAACCGAACATGCCGGAAAGGTCAGACCCTCGTGCGGTGGGCTCAGTCCTGTTGCGTTTGCCACCGCGGTCATTTCTATGGCCGACTTTGTTCCATCCAGAAATGAATTGAACATCTTGCTGTTCATTCCTCCTTTTTCGGCATCTTCCCTGGTCAGGCCGTAGTGGTCCCAGACGGTGTCAGGTGTTGAGTGGTGGTAGGAAGGAAGATATTTGGTACCTTTTCCGGCACAGACCACCTCCAGTCCCATCGACCGAACCGCATCCACCTGTTCGACAATGAGAGCCGGCTGATCACCATATGCGAGAGAATAAATGACTCCATTCTCCCTTGCCCTTGTCGCCAGCACAGCACCGACCAGTACGTCCGCTTCCACATTGACCATGACAACATCGGTTCGATGCTCTATACACATCAGCGCATGTCGGGCTCCAACGATCGGGTCTCCGGTGGATTCAACGACTACATCAACGTCTGCGCGTTCCAAAAGTTGAGTTGAATCTTCCGTGATCAGTATCTCCCGCAGGTCCTGCTCGGTAAAACCGACACAGTGGAGATTATTTCGGGTGCGTCCAAGGTCCAAGTCACATACCCCGACCAACTTCATACCCGGTGTTCGTATGATTTGCGCCATGAACATAGTGGCGAATTTCCCCACACCGATGATACCTACGCGAATCGGTTGCTTCGTACGTTCCCGATCTTGCAAAAGTGAATACAGATTCATTGGGTCACCACTGTAATTTCAGTCGACATGTTATATATTTTCCAGCCGGCGGATTTTCGAACCGCCGAAACTAAAGGATTATTACACAATCTGACGGCGTGATTGACTCATCGACAGATCGTGTACAGTGGTGACCCGGACGAGGGCGAAAAAAAAAGTGTTTGGCGGACTACGAATCCAGCCAAACACATAAAAGAGGATTCACGAAGAAACTATAATAATCAGAGCGTCCCTGCTCTAAATTTCATCCATGTCATTCAATGCTACTGCCACAGCCCGGAAACCAAAACCATGCGTAACCTAGAACTTTCCACATTATGTTAGTTTGACTTGACAATCAGTAATAATATATATTTTCATTTATACATGAATATATACTCATGTATTAAACTGACATTTATCAATGTAAGATATTGTTTATATAAGTAAATATGTTGTTTTGTGACAATAATATATCTATGATATATCGATTTTATACATACTAGAGGCAGAAATGATTCATCATCTTCCCCCAATCGCGGCTCTACGAGCGTTCGAAGCGTCATCCCGACATCTCAACTTCACCAAAGCGGCGGAAGAGTTGAGTATCACTCAAAGTGCTGTCAGTCATCAGATCAGACATATTGAGGATCTTTGGGATTTCAAGTTGTTTGAGAGACAGGGAAGACGTCTCATCATTACCAAAGAAGGCCAGCTCATCGTGCCTGTTATACGTGATTTTCTTGACAGCATGAAACGCGTCCTGAACGATATTACCAACACGGAAACTCGCTCGTCGATTCGCGTGAGTCTGCTGCAGTCATTTGCAGTGAAATGGCTGGTGCCCAAACTCGGAGGCTTCAATGACCTGTACCCTGACATCGGTATCTGGATATCAACTACCGATGAAATTGTCAATTTCGCCACCGAAGAAGTCGATGTCGCTATTCGCCTGGGGTATGGTGACTGGCCGGATTTGCATGTTGACACGCTGCTTCACGAGCATGTCTTTCCGGTCTGCGGTCCTGATTTCCTAAAGCGCATAACACCGCCTAAGCGTCCTGCTGACCTGGTACACTACCCATTGCTGTACCGGCACTCTTTCGATAACTGTCCGCGCTGGAGAGACTGGTTCAGGGATGCTGGAATCACGGTCAAGTCGCTGCCAAGAGGATCCAGATTCCCGGACACCAGCATGTCGATTCAGGCAGCGATTGACAACCAAGGCATTGCACTGGCTCGCAGTGCTTACGTCGACGACGACCTGAAGTCCAATCGCCTGGTGAAACTCTTTGATGTAGATAGCAGATCCCCTGTGTCCTACTATTTTGTCTGTCCTCACAAGACATTGGCTCAACCAAGAATCGCGGCATTTCGAAAATGGCTGCTGGCTGAGGCGGCTCAGTCACAAATTTCATTTGATCAGGTCATTCGTAGCAGTTTCAAAGCTGATGTTGCCTGATTGCCCGATCCATGTCACGGTGGACGACCGTCACAATTTGGGAAGAAAATAAGCGTATATAATCCGATTTATTAACTGTACAACGCTGGTGATAGCAATGAAGAAATGGTTATGGGGGGCATTGGCGGGGCTGTTTGTGGGGACTGCAGTTGGGTTCGCACTGGGGGTATACACCCTTCCGATCCTTGTTGAATTTCTTGGCGACAGACGACAATCTGAAACCGTCCAGGTCTTTTCCGAATCAGACCCAACCGGTGAATTTGACAGAGACAGTCCCGGTTCGGACCCACTTCACTGGGGTGAGGGCAGAATTCGATTGTCTTCAGGACATCTGATATTTGAAGACGATGTGAGGCTTGCACCCGGACCGGATTACCGTATCTACATGACCACAAAGTTTGTTGATAACCGGGACGACTTCAAGAGAATCAAAGCCCAGGCAGTTGAGATTTCAAAGCTAAAGAATTTCTCCGGTCCCCAGAGTTTCGAGTTGCCACCCGATTTGGACACTGATGTATACGACAATGTGGTCGTATGGTGTGAAGCGTTCGCGATGTATATCGCTAGCGCACGCATCGATTAGAGCGGTGTCGAGACCGGTTTTCGGTTATTTCCCGATTTTGAATGAGCGTTGAGATCATTATTCTTTGCGCTCGTCTGATTACAATCTCTGCGGCCCGCAACACCGCTTCCCACAATACTCAACACCTACTTTCAATTGTCTCAAATGCATTTAACGAAGACATCAGGTCAAATTTGCTTGGGACTCAGTTGTGCAAATCGGAACTTGCCTGACTGACAATCGCTTCGGATATTCGGCCGGCCGTCAGCTCGGTTTGACTCTTTGCAATTGGCCCGGGGTCCGAATCCCTGACAGCCCGCCAAATCCAAATTCGGTGCCATCTACGGCCGTTTATTATCGAAGTGAACCAGTTTCCGGACCTCGCGGATTCGCGTTCACATAAATCAGAATACGCAAATGATTGGGATCAGGATGCAAAAGTCATTGTTTTTCGGGAAAATATTCGAGCAGCGAGGACTGACCGGTGATGTCGATGAATCGAATATTGCACGTATTGCCATTGGCATCGGCAAGATGAACAATCTCATTGATTTTGAAGTTCACCGGTTGTTGATTGCCTCCATTGACGGCAATATTTGTCGCATAGAAGTATGTGTGGTCTTGAGCATCAAGAAAAGGATCAATTGGACCCGATAAACCCGGTACATTTCCGCTGCTGCTCTTGATTATTACCGAACCGCCATTTGGCAACGCACGCAGGTCAATGTCCAATTTGTTCTGACTTGGAATCCAGTCGAGGCGCAGCTCTGCAGAATATCCCGCAACTGCAGCGTACACTTTCATCTTTTCAGTCATGGTATGAAGTGAAAATTTTGCGATGCCTCGACTGTCCGTTGTTGCGGCGACCCAAGTTTTGTTTTGAAACAATGCCAGCACATTGACACCAGGCATTCGCTGCCCATCAGCACTAATGGAAACCAGCGCAAAGTTCTCATACTCGCCGGCATCACTGACGGATTCAAATGGGTACCTCAATTTGCGCCAAGGTACTAACCGCTGACCTGAATACTCGTGAGAGTGATCGCCACCGTATACGACAGTCGATTCGATTGTTTTCGGCAAGTGTTCAAGGTGAGTCCCAACGCGTTTGACCTGCTTGAACAGCGATAGTGCCGGTTTCATTGAAGATTTTGCCTCAACCAGCAGCAATTTGTCAGATTGGGGGATAACGAAATCAACTTCCGCCCCATTTCGGTCCCGATAAACGAACATTCGATTGAACGTGCCCAAGTTGGCCCGGTGCTTTACGATTTCGCTGGCGACCCAGGTCTCAAATATCTGACCAAAAAGCGGATGGGTTGGTATGTGGCTGATCTCGTGAATTCCCAACAACCAGCACATCAACCCGGTATCATAAAAATAGAGTTTGGGCATCTTGATCAGTTGTTTTCGTACGTTGCCGGTAAATGGAGGCAATCGGAAAACAATGAAACTGGCCTCCAGCAGAGAAATCCAGCTTTTAGCGGTAGGTTGCGAAATCCCGCAGTCTGTTGCCAGTGACGAATAATTCAGATAAGTGCCGCTGCGTCCGGCACATAGTCCAACAAACCTTTGAAAGGTATCTAAGTCTCCGACATTAGCCAGTTGTCGTACGTCACGTTCAAGGTAAGTTTGGACGTAATTTCTCAACCATTCGCTCGGAATTCGAGATTCGTTGAATATTCGAGGGTACCCGCCACAATATAGAGTCTCGTATAGTTCCGAAGGTGCGTGTTGAAACTGAACAATTTCGTTTCGCGTTAACGGGAAAAGCGTAAAAACAGAGGTTCGTCCAGCTAGAGACTGACTGATGGATTCTGATAGCTGAAGATTCTGTGACCCTGTGAGTATCCAGCGACCTGGCCTAGGATCTTCGTCAACGATTGTCTGAATATAGGAAACCAGGTCCGGAACGCGTTGCACTTCATCGACAATACAACCGTCGGAATAACGCTTTAGAAACGAGCGTGGGTCGTTTTGAACAGACGCCCTTAAATCTGGCGCTTCCAAATTTACATAAGCGTGATTCTCGAATAGCTTTTTCACCAAAGTAGTTTTGCCACTTTGCCTTGGACCGGTTAGCGTTACAACCGGCGATTGGGTTGCAGCAGCCCGCAATACTGGTGCGAGGTCTCTTTTTACAAACATTCTACTAATTCAAATATATCGTATATTTTAATATCATATTTTGAATTATACGATATTATGAAGGATAAATCTGTTTCTATAGCAAAGTGAATCTTCCAAATGTCGGCAAGGTCAAGCTGATGTCCTCAGTGCCGATTTACGGTGTCGCAATTTGCAGTCGGCTGCATAACCGCAGCTCAGTTGGTCGAACCCGGATTTCTGATCATCGGGTGTTTCAATTCATGAGGGTGGATGGTGCCGGTGAGAGGAATTGAACCTCCGACCTGCTGATTACGAATCAGCTGCTCTGCCGTCTGAGCTACACCGGCTACGAAATTTGGATTGCCTGTCTGATTCCCGCAAGATCAATCAGCAGGACTGATTTGTCAGAAACTGTAACGTGGTTATAGGTGGAGAATCGTGTCAGTGAAGACGGCTTTCATTATAACAAACGAGTACACCGCGCGGCTCCGCCTCCATTCACAGAAGTAAACCTAAATATATGTTCGCCTGAAGTTCCCTGCCAGTCACTGACATTCAAATGCCTGACAAAAAATGAGCGGTTTACAAATAAAATGAACAAAATCCACACACGCATCAGTCGTTTTTTTTATCACGCTTAAACCATGGCTCATTTCCTTTTCTCGAGACTGATTCAGACAGCCTTCGTCGTTCTATTGATGTCGTTCATCTGCTACATGCTGCTTGGACTGATGCCTGGTGACCCGGTCGACTTGCTGATCAGTGCCGATCCCCGCCTCACCGCGGAGGATGCCGCCCGCATCAAGGCAATCTATGGACTCGACGAACCACTTCATCGGCGCTATGCGAACTGGTTGTTTGAAGCGCTGCAGGGTGAATTCGGTTACAGCCGGCTGTATGCAAAACCGGTACTGACTGTTTTGTGGACTGCACTTCAATATACGCTCGTATTGATGGGGCTCGCACTGCTGGTATCCGTCGCAATCGCTATTCCTGCGGGTCTTCTTGCCGCAAGACGCATACATAGTGTTGCGGACTACTCGATCAACATGATCTGTTTCGCAGGCATCTCCGTGCCCCCTTTCTGGTTGGCTTTGATGCTGATATTGCTTTTCTCAGTCATTCTGGGTTGGCTGCCGGCCAATGCCTTGCCTTTGGGCGACGTCGGTTTGGTTGAACGGGCGAAAGGGCTCATCCTTCCCGTGATTACGCTCGCGATGGTGAGTATCGGTGGTGTGACCCGATACGTAAGGGCTTCTTTGCACGACTCGATGCAACAGGATTACATTCGAACCGCATTCGCTAAAGGATTGTCGGAAAGACAGGTCTTCAGGGGTCACGCATTGCGAAACTCCATGATTCCGGTCGTCACCATCATCTCTTTGGATGTCGGTGCGTTTTTTTCAGGTGCCCTGATCACCGAGTTCATGTTCGGTTACCCCGGCATGGGTAAACTTCTCTTTGATGCGGTGCTTGGCAGTGACTACAACCTTGCGCTGGTCGGGTTACTGATGGTGACTTGCGTAACGCTGGCGGCAAACTTTCTCGCTGACATTGCCTATGTAGCATTAGATCCGAGAATCTCATATCGTACGGACGACAAATGAACGCACAATCCAGATTTATCCGAAATCTGCTGCATCATCGACTGGCAATGGTCAGTTTCGTGTTGCTTGTGATCCTGGTCAGCTTTACTTTATCCGCCCCGCTGTTTGAATTGCTTCTTGATACCGAGATGTCGGCGGTTGATCTGTTTGCCCGTTTCCAGCCCTTTTCCCTGGAACATCCACTCGGTACTGATGATCTGGGACGCGACTTGCTTGTGAGACTTGCGTACGGCGGCAGAATTTCCCTGATTGTCGGATTCACTGCTGCAATTTTCGCTGCGATAATTGGCACGGCTGTCGGTCTGATAGCCGGCTACCGAGGAGGTTGGCTCGACAGTTTCCTGATGCGCGCCACGGACAGTGTGATCGCACTGCCATTGCTGCCTCTGCTCATTGTGCTCGCCGCCATTGACCTTGAGAAACTGGGAATCCCCGCACAAATCGCATATCACAGGGATATCGGTCTTTATAAGATTATCGTTATCGTCAGCCTGGTTGGATGGACCGGCGTGGCAAGACTGGTCAGGGGATCAGTACTGACACTTCGAGAACAGCCCTATGTACAGGCTGCTGTCGCAATGGGTGTGCGAAGCCGACGGATCGTACTGATCCATATTCTTCCGGGTCTGGCGTCACCGATAATCGTCGCCACCACACTGTCAGTCGGAAATATCATTCTGTTCGAATCAATCCTCAGTTTTCTCGGTCTCGGCATAAATCCGCCGACACCAAGCTGGGGCAACATGCTGACCAACGCGCAGGAACTGATCTGGGAGGCGCCGACACTGGCGTTCTTTCCGGGAGTCTTGATTTTCCTGACGGTGATCTCTTTCAATTTTCTCGGCGATGGCCTTCAGGATGCCCTGGCCCCCAGATCAAGAAACCGCTAACCGAGTTGGGCGTGTTGTCGATAACTCTCGAATCGCACGACCTTGCCTTGAGTCGTCTGGAAAACGCAGGTCAACAAAGAATGTCAACTGCTTCAGCCATTGACGTGACCGTAAAGTCAGGTTGATAATCTTTCACCCACGTCTCACTGTATCTGCGCATCCACATCGTCTGTAGTCCCGCATTCCTTGCCCCATCGATATCCGAATCTGGACTATCGCCGATGTGTAAGGTTTCCCTAGGTTGGGTTTTGGCGATTTCGCAGGCTTTGAGGAAGCCCGCCTGATGAGGTTTCATGACTCCTACATCAGCTGCATACACACAACCAACAAAATAATCTCGAATGCCGACTTTCTCTAAGTCTGAATTGCCGTCGGACAGGGAAACCAAAGGATACCTGCCGTGCAAAATTTTGAGTGCACTCAGCGAATCTGGATACAGAGTCAGTTGATTTCTGTCATGCAGAAACCGTTGCATCAGTGCATCCACTCCGTCAAGGCCATAGTCGCATGCTGTCAACATGCGGGTGAATACCTGCCGTCGAACTTCCGTAAGGTCATGTCGGATTTGTGGCATGCTTTCAAAAATGTCCTGGCGTAAATCTTGTATTTGCCGAACCGAATACCGCTCGGTTACATTCGGATAGATCTGCCTGAGCAACGCATAACTGTTCGCTTCTGCCCGCTCAAGTGTCGGCATAAGATCCCAAAGCGTATTGTCCAAGTCGAGGGTTATTGCCCGAATCTCATTCATTGTGTTTACCGCTCAAGAAAGTTCGAAAAGTGGATGGCAGTTGGTGATCGCAGGTCAGCATCCGTGCCCAATTCTGTCAGCCTTGCTTTTTGGAAAATATATTCTAATGGCAAAAAAACGAGTTCCCTATCTTGCAGGTCATCCCAATAACGCTCCACAATACGAGCCGAAGGGGCTGCATAGGCTATCGGCCTTAATGGCGCGGGCTGATGCCTGGCATCGATTTTCCCAATTGGTTGTGATAGCTGAGAAGTCCCTGCGGTGCGAGTCAGGAAGGAGCCTTATAGTGAATGCACGTTACTATGCATTTCTTGCAGGACTTATAGGCCTCATATCATCATTCGGCGAATCTTGATGATTCAGTCGCGTTTTGAATTGCAGCATGCGTTTTAGGACGCTCTGTAACCTGCTTCAAGAAATGCTGAATTGCGAGACGTTCGGGAACTTTGGGATGGGTGATCACAAAAATGTCCAGTGTAAGCGTATCAATTTTATCGGTCAATGGCCACAATTGACTGGCGCTAACCTCCCTTTCCGTAAAGCCCTCCGGTAAAAAACAGATTCCCGAGCCCGCAAGAGTTAAACGTTTTGCCTCTTCCAGATTGGAAGATATCCCACCGATATGGTGCCCTAGTTTGTGCTTCATTCTGAATTTGGTCAATTGCTCCGGCTCGTCATCTCCTGTGAGCACGAATTTCTCTTTCGACAGCCTGTCAATGTTTCTGATTCTTGTTCCAAACAGTGAGTGTTCCGAATTGCAATATGCTCGATGCGTTTCCCGAAACAACAATTCGTAATGCAATTCGTCGTGCTTCGTGCTGATCGGCGCTATTCCGATATCAATACTGCCGCGAAGTATCGTTTTTGAAATGGCTTCCCAAGCCACAATTTCGATTTCCAATTCCACATCCGGATACAACCGAATATATCGGTTCAGAATTTTATCCAAAGGCGCACAAACGATATTGCTCACCATCTGTATTTTGAGGAGTCCATGAACATTCTCCGAAAATTTATCCATGTTTTTGGGAATGCTGTCGACTCGACTAAACATTGGACGGCACTGCTCGAACAACAGTTGTCCCTCATCTGTCAGTCCAAATCCGCCCGGACCTCTAAAACACAATCTGACACCGAGCTCCGCCTCGAGCTTAAGGAGCGCATAGCTGATCGTTGACTGCTTTTTGGATAAGCTTATAGATGCAGCTGTTACCCCTTTCGAAATCACGATTTCATGAAAAACCTTGAGAAGATTCCAGTCTAGGGAACTGGCAAACTTAGCGTGAGATATTGTCATAGGCTGATAAAACGAAAACCAAGTTTTCACCCTCGAACAATCCGGGAATGCCCGGTGAATTCATTGTGAGATTCAGCACCTGGCGGAGTTCGAATGCCACTTCAACCGTCAGTCCAGTCTGTCAGACCTGATTCCGAGACTCGCCTGCCTTGCCTTGAGAACACCGCCCATGTCTGAAAAACTCCTGAAACATGGCTTACGTGAAGTGGTAATTTGGAAATGATTTGATCGTCCACAATAGAAGCCAGAATTTGAGCTGAAATCTCCAATGTTCAAATTCTAGGTAAACATAGATTATATCTATGAATTAAATATATGAATGGGCATTTACATGCCGAAATATTTATGTTAATAATGCGACAATTCTCAAATTTTTTTCGAAAAGACCAACCAGACGAAGGTGCCGTTATGAAATTACTGAATAAGGCAATCATGCTGATGGTTACGTTTGGCTTTTGTGTTGTCGCTGCAACCAGTTACGCAAACGAAAAAGTAAACATTGCCATCATTTCTTTTTCACCCTACGCCCCCTGGTATATTGTTCAGGAAAAAGGGATGGCTAAGGGTATTGACTTATCTGTTCGAATCATTGAAGACATCACCGCCAAAAACGCGGCCATTTCGGGCACTGACCTACAGTGCATGATGAACACTCTTGACTCTTTGGTCGTTGCCGCTGCTGCCGATGTTCCGGTGAAGGTCATAGCTATTCCAGCCATGTCATACGGATTGGATGAAATGGTAGTCAGTGAACAAATCCACTCTGTAAACGATTTCCCCGGCAAAAGATTCGGGGCAGACTATGCATTTCTGAATCACATGTGGATGTTGCTGACCCTGAAGAAGGCCGGCATACCGTTTGACCAATTGGACCATACCGTTCTCCTTCCTCAGGACAGCGCTGCATCGTTCGTTAGCGGTGCTCTGGATATTGATGTGAACTACATCCCTTTTTCCAGGCAGTCCCTGAGGCGACCCGGGTCCCATGTCCTCAAAACAAGCCTGTCTGACAAGACTTGGGAACGTGGACTGATATCAGAATCCATCGCATGCAACAGTAAATGGCTGGCAGAAAAGCCCGAAGTTGCCAAAGAGCTTTTGCGCGCCTGGTTTGAAGCTGTTGACTGGTGGAAAAGTAATCCGGAAGAAGGGAATGACATTATCGCCAAAGGCCTTGATTGGCCAATAAGCGATGTAAAGGAAACCCAGTATGGCGCAGTGATGCTCAACGCATCTCAAAATCTCGGGGCTTTTGGTCTGGGCGGTGCGCCTCTTTGCGCAAGCTTGCCGCAAAACATTGTAGAAGCGCCTGCCAAACCAAGTGGCTGGGGTCAAGAATTATTCGATGGCGCACCCGACTGTGCTGAAGGTTACGCGTTGCAAACATGGGATCTGTTTGGTGATGTATATATTGAGGCAGATGTGATGTCTACCAAAACCTCCCCGTCGGAGGGCATAGAAACTTCAATATTGCAATCGCTGGCAGATGATGGAATTGTTGACATATATAATTCCAATCAGTGGATTGGGCGACTCGGCACAGACTAGAGCCTTCTCGTAAGTGAACCCTTGTGGCAGCATTCCAATCCCTCAGTAGAAAAACGATCGGAGGCCTTTATGCCGCACGGCCTAATCGGCACTCAGTGGGTGCTGGTCAAATCAGCAGTTGCGTCATTGCCTCGGCAGACGCATGGCTGAAGACTGCTTAGATCAGGTTCGTGGGAATATTTCGAACTGAATCCTATTGTTTACATACTGAAGTACATGCCTCTTCGCATTTGCCCGAGCCCTTATTACCCTGCGACATTTACCATCGCAGCGTTCAAGGACAGCGCAAAAATGGGGGACAAGGTCGTGGTTTCATAACCGATTCGGTCCTTGGCAAGAATATCTGGAAAAGCGTGGCAAGACCGTCCAGGGGAATTCGGTGTGAGAGCAGGTTGACTTCGCACATGCGCCAGTGCATCGCAACCGCTGAGTTTCGCCTGCCGTCTGCAGCGGTTGTTGCGGCGTGAAAGTTGCTTTGGGAAACTGGCCGTTTTTTTAATTGATTTTGGATACATAAAATGCCTGATAAGAAGACTGGGGAATTGCGAGGCAATCGCAACCTAAAAAGATTGGGGAAAATTTCCCAAACAAAACAACAGCAAGAGATTGAACGTTCGCTGGAATTTGGGCTTGAAGCCGCGGAATCTATAAACGACAGAACCATTTCTCTGTTCAGTCGCGGCCACCAGCCTGCCTTTGCAGGGATCAATACGTTCATGAAAGCACCTTACTGTGAAGACATCAGAAAAGTAGGGGAATATGAAGCTGCTTTTGTCGGTATTCCTTTTGATACGGGAACAACCTACCGACCTGGCGCCCGGTTCGGTCCCCAGGCTGTGCGTCAGATATCCGCGCTATACGATGGTTATTCCGTAGATGGCGCAGTCGATATTCAAGAAGAGCTTGATCTGTGCGATGCCGGGGATATCTTTGTGATTCCAGGTAATATTGAAAAAACTTTCGATCAGGTTACCAAAGCTGTTTCCTATATTTATACTTCCGGTGTGTTCCCAATCCTAATGGGCGGCGATCACAGTCTGGGCTATCCGAATGTGCGGGGGATCGCACCCCATATCGATGGAAATGTCGGTATTATCCATATTGACAGGCATATTGATATGCAGGAAATGGACATGGATGAACGAATGCACACTACACCCTGGTTCTGGACATCCAATGGACACGAACATGAAGGCCGGGATGTCTCAACCACCCATCATTCGCACAGTCATATGCATGACATCGGACTAAGAAACTGTCCTCCTAAAAATCTTGTTCAGATGGGAATTGGAGGGTGGTACGGATCAAGACCGGGGTCCGAAGTAGCGAGGGAACGAGGGTCCAGCGTGATGACAATGACGGATATTGAAGAACTCGGAATCAAGAAGGCGGCTGAAATGGCTTTGGACCTTGCCTGGAAAAATGCGAAAGCGGTTTATCTTTCTTTCGATATCGATTCCATAGATCCAGGATTTGCCCCCGGTACCGGTTCACCTGAACCCGGCGGGTTAATGCCAAGAGAAGCGTTGGAGTTAGTACGGTTGATCGCGAGAGAAGGTCTTTGTGGAATGGAAGTTGTGGAAGTCGCACCTCCCTACGATGTTAATCAGAACACCTCTCAACTGGCGTGCCGAGTGGTGCTTGACGTATTGGGTACGTTGACCACCGAAGGAAAACTTGGACATCGTGCCCAAGTACAGAGCTGAACCGCGCTACGAAAGATAAGCATTTCGACCGCCGTGGTACCTCATGGACTTCCTCATGCATTGGAAGCTGATTTTTCATTAGCACTTGCGTAGCCATAAGATGGTGATCTGCCTTGTCGTGCCCCAATTTATTGAAAGCAAGACAACCCCTGCCTAACGGCAAGATAAAGTGATGCGCGCAATTTCCGGAAAGTTCAAACGCAGCAGTACCCTGAAATCGCGTTAGAGCATTATTTTCGCATCAACAGCCCGATTCTGGCGT
>JAPPIB010000053.1 GCA_028820695.1 Acidiferrobacterales bacterium
ACGCCAGAATCGGGCTGTTGATGCGAAAATAATGCTCTAACGCGATTTCAGGGAAGCAAGGGAAAGGAAGCAGTGAGCGAAAGAGGCTGACCTGACGGGGTGTCCAAAGATGTGACATTGACCGTGAATGAGACCAGGTGTACGGCACCGTGTCCCGATGCGATCCTCGCTGACTACCACGAGCGCACGATTCGCAGATCATTCAACACGTCGGACAGAGTGCGCGGCGAGTGCTCATCAAACCAATCCTCGACCAGGCGATAGGCGATGGAAAGGCGCGGAGGGACGCGAAACTCGCCCGAAGCCAGTCCGTCTACGACGTCATCGACGCTACGCCAGATGGCATCCTGCAGTTCTCCATCGTTCAGCCGGATCTCATAGCTCGACGCGGTCGCAGTGAAACCCAGCATGATTGATCCGGGAAACGGCCATGGCTGGGAGGAATGATAGTCGACGGTATCGAGTGTGATATCGGTTTCTTCCAGAACCTCACGCACCACCGCCTGTTCGACGCTCTCACCTGGTTCAACAAAGCCTGCGATGACTGAATATCTGAATTGCGGCCACGCTTTCTGCCTTCCAAAAAGACATTCACTGTTATTTGTCACGGCAACAATAATCGCCGGATCGGTTCTCGGGAAATGCATTTTCGCGCACTGTGATTGCACACACTGCCGGCAATGTCCACCCTGGACCGACACGGTTGCCGAACCACATTCACCGCAAAACCCGTGCGCCCGGTGCCAGTGGAACATCGCCTTCGCATATGAAACAAGTGTCGCGTCCTCAGCCTTGAGGCTGTACCCTTGCTCTCGAAGTCCCGCGAACTGACCGTTGCCCAACCAATCCCTGTCCAGGCTCGCGGTGTCACCGATGTCCAATGCGAAATAGTGATGCTTTTCCCGGCATCCGAGATAAATGCTGTTCTCGACCGAGCAATGCAGAGCGCTGATGCCGTCCGAAGTCACCAGTACGGGTGCGGGGCTGGGATTTTCCGACATGAAAAACTGATCTTGGTGGAACAGCACAAAGCGGGCGGACGCCGAAGCCTGAAGCGAAGTGAGTTGCTCGTCATCCTTACGTCGGCTGACCATACGGTTGAGGTCACTGCAGGTAAAGACGTTCAGAAGTGAACGCTTCAGATCATCCATTGAATTTTCGAACCTGGCGGGTGACGAACTCTTTTACCTGTTCCAGATCGCCGACCAGCGGCACCTGTGGATGCAGATTCGTGATCTGCGATTGATTGTCCAGCCATGCGACGACGGGCTTATTATAAATCACTGCCAGTTCAGCCTCTGCCGCTGTTCCCGACCGTCCTGGCAATACCACGATGACATCGGAACTCAATACATTGATGTGGTTACGGGATAGTTGATCCTTGCCCTGGTCGCCCGAGTACGGCAAATGTGTGTATATCGGAATCTCGACATAGCGATTGGGATAACCGGCGGATGCGGCATAGGTTTTGCTGCCCTCATCAAACTGCCCGGGTATGACGCCGATAACCGATCCCTTGCGTGCTTCGGTTTCAGCAAACGCACGGCTGACTGACAGCATCACGCCACAACCGCCACCTGTGAGGAGGTGCACGTCAATCGTCGCCAGCCAGCGACCGAGCGGGGTTGCCTGACTTTCGAATTGTGTACGACCTGACCCCATGACGCCGACGATGGGCAGGCTATGGGTGGACTGTGGGTGCTGATTCATGTTTTCAGGTTGTAATTGACAGATGATACCTGAATCCCTCATCCCATCGGTGAGCGAATGCAGTGAGACGGCATACCAGGCTTTTCTGATCCTTTAGATCAGGCCAACAGCCGTCTGATGAATTGGTTTCGCAGCCTGATGTGTCATCTTTTGTTGAACAGATTCGCAAATGCTGTATGTATTTACACCGTGCACGACGAACAGCGCCAGACCTCTCGATTCAAGATGAAGCCTCGCGTTTCCCGAAAGTCGGTGAGCCGCTTTCAAGACGCGGTAAAATCCCGGTTGCGGATGTATTGTTTGCATCGGGCAGCCGGCTGTGCGATTGTCTGGCAATTCGCACCATGCTGCCCGATTTGTATTGGCGCGGCGGTGTCATTCCCTTCGGACTACGTCCTTCGGCAGGGATACTGCCCGGTCTCACATGTTTGTGACCGAGGGCAATACCAGATGCGCACTGGCTTCGTGCGCCGCAATGATCCGAATCAGCCAAGTATATAATTCGCTAAATTTCCGGTTCAAACTGCATTTCGATTAGGGTGGCAAATGGCAAAATTGATTGACGGCAAAGCGCTTGCGGCAAATCTGAGACAGAGCGTGGCCGAAAAGGTGAATCTAGTGAAGACAGAGCATGGTCTTATCCCGGGACTGGCTGTGGTACTGGTTGGCGACAGTGACGCCAGCCAGGTTTATGTTCGAAACAAAATCATTCAGACGGCACAGGCCGGGATGAACTCCTTTCACAACAAATTGGCTTCAGGTGTCACTGAAAATGAACTCCTTGACCTGATTGAGAGATTGAATTGCGATCCTCTCGTTCATGGAATTCTGGTTCAGTTGCCGCTGCCTGATCACATCAACGCTGAATTGGTGATCGGTTCAGTTCTGCCGCAGAAAGACGTCGATGGGTTTCATGCGCAGAATGTCGGACTGCTGACTATCGGTATGGATGCATTGGTGCCGTGCACGCCACTCGGCTGCATTCAATTGCTGAAGTCCTGTGAGATGGACCTGAACGGAATGAATGCTGTCATTGTCGGTCGTTCCAACATTGTCGGAAAACCCCTTGCAACCTTGCTGCTCAAGGAAAATTGCACCGTCACTGTCGCCCATTCCAGAACACGCGACTTGGAGACAGTATGCAGTCAGGCAGACATTCTGGTCTCGGCAGTCGGAAAAGCGCACATCATCAAGGGCCATTGGGTAAAGCCCGGTGCAACAGTCATCGATGTTGGAATCAATCGCATCAAGCATGAATCCGGGAAGATGCAACTGGTAGGCGATGTCGATTTTGCTGAAGCGGAAAAGATAGCCGGAGCGATCACACCGGTCCCGGGCGGAGTCGGGCCGATGACAATCGCGTGCCTGTTGCAAAATGCGCTGAAGGCAGCTTGCAACCAGCACAACGTCCCGGTTCCCGACTAGACAGGTTCGACCCGTCAGTCAGCTAGAATCAACCGCTTTCACCTACCAACAATAAGCCGCGGCAGGAAATACATCACCCTTTGCACCGCGCGGGTCACAACCTGCCTCGAGCAACCCGGTTTGCGGATCCCTTTCGATCGCAAGAAGATAGCCTTCGGTCCAATCCGGTCGCGGCTGTATCGCGTGTCCACGCGATTGAAGTGAGGTCAGAACGTCCTCGCCGACACCCTCCTCGATCGCGACAAGCCTGTTTTGAAACTCGTGCGGTGCGAAGTAACCGGGAAAGTGGTGACTCGAAAACTTCGGTGCCTCGATCGCCTGGGCAATGGTCATGTCGAATACCACCTTATTGAGCAGGAACTGCAGCATCCACTGATCCTGTTGGTCACCGCCCATGCTGCCATACACCATCCATGGTTGACCGGCTCTGTGAACCAACGTCGGACTGATGGTCGTTCGCGGCTGCTTGAAAGGTGCGATGACACCTGGATGATGATCCGGCGCGAGGTAAAACGTCATCAGCCTGTTTCCCAAAGGCACTCCCAGTGATTTGACAAGTTCGGAAGACTTGAGCCATCCACCGCTGGGCGTGGCTGCAACCATGGTTCCGTGCCGATCAATCGCATCAACGTGGACGGTGCCGTGGCCCCAGGACTTGCCGCCGATTCGTTCCTCTACCGTCAAGGCAGCCATCTGCCTGTTCGGATCACCCGGAACGATCTGATCGCCTGCGGTGGAAGAGTCTATCAGTTTGGCACGCAGAGCGCCGTATTCGTCGCTGAGCAGTCCCTCAATCGGCACCTTGACGAATTCGGGATCGCCATACCACTGCTCGCGATCCGCGAAGGCAAGCTTGACAGCTTCTATCACCGTGTGGAGATACTCAGTCGAATTATGCCCCATATCAGCGAGTGGAAAGTTCTTGAGGATCGACAGCGCCTGCAACAATGCCGGTCCTTGGTTCCAGGGTCCGCACTTGTAGGTGCGAACGTGATCGAAGTCGATCGATACAGGCGATTCGATTCTGGTCACAAACGCCTGCATGTCGTCCTGCGAAAGGAATCCATCGCGCGCCCTGGAATGTCTGGCGATCTCAGACGCGATGTCGCCTGAATAAAACGCCTTTCGTGCCGCCGCAATTCCATTCTCGCGTGTCCCGCCGGCAACCCGTTCCGCGGACATCAGTGTCTGGAAGACATCCGCCAATGCGCAATTCTCGATCAACTGACCGGGATTCGGCAATTCATCATCGGGCAGATAGACGGCCGCCGTATTCGGCCATTCGCTGCGAATCAGGGCCGCGTTGTCGCGGACACCGAAGTCCGGCATGAACAACAGTCCGCGATGCAAGGGAAAACCTTTGGCAGTGTCAAGGGCATGACCGCAGACATCGCTGAAGGACATGGTGCCGAAATTCTCCAATGCTGTGGTACAGGCACCAAGTGCGGCCGGGACTCCGGCTGCCAGGATTCCGGTATCCGGCACGTCGGTGTATCCCCGCTTCATGTAATTCCCGACTGTCGCTGAGGCGGGTGCCACGGTATTGCCATTGACAACGATCGGCTCGGCTTGATCGGCCATCTGGATCAGCATGGGGCATTCGCCACCGATCGTGTGCTGATGCGGATTGACCACACCTTCAACCAGAACCGCGGCTACCGTCGCATCGACTGCGTTCCCACCCGACTTGAGCACATCCGCTCCGGCACCTGCTGCCAGATAGTGCTCGCTTGTAACGGCACCATTGAAGCCGAAAAGGCGGGGATGAAAGGGGGCCGCTTGCAACTGCTTGCGGTCCAGTGTCCGGATCGCCATCAGTCAGACATCCGACACCAACCTGTGCGGAAGGACATGCACGGCATATTCGGTGTGGATTGGTGTCGCGAGACCCGCAATTCGATCAGAACAAACCTTCGATCTGACCATTGTTACCCAGTCGAATCGCATTCGCGGCTGGCACCCTGGGCAATCCGGGCATTGTCATGATATCGCCGCAGATGGCCACCACAAACCCTGCGCCTGCAAGCAGGCGAACTTCGCGGATCGGTACAATATGGCCCTTGGGGGCGCCTAAAGCAGTCGGATCGACTGAAAAACTATACTGCGTTTTGGCCATACAGACCGGCAGGTGAGCGAAACCGTCGCTTTCCAGCTGCTTGAGGTAGGCAGCGGCTTTGCTGTCGATCGCGATATCTGCCGCGCCATAGATCTGTTGTGCGGTGGTGCGGATCTTGTCTGCGAGTGAAAGTTCATTCGGGTACAGAGGCTTGAATGATCCGGTTCCTGAATCCGCCAGTTCGACGACTCTGTGTGCGAGCGCCTCGGTACCCGCCCCGCCGTCAGACCAGTGTGTGCATTCGGCCACGTTCGCACCCAAAGTCTCGCAACTGTTTCGAACCACTTCCACCTCAGCATCTGTATCTGAAACGAAACGGTTGATTGCCACAATCGCCGGCAATCCGTATTTGGCTACATTTTCGAGATGCTTCTCAAGGTTCACGCATCCCGCCTCAACAGCCGCGACATTCTCGATGCCAAGCTCAGTCCTGGAGACACCGCCGTGCATTTTCAGTGCCCGGATCGTCGCTACAACGACAACCGCTGAGGGCTCAAGGCCCGATGTGCGACACTTGATATCGAAGAACTTCTGCGCACCCAGGTCAGCACCGAATCCCGCCTCAGTGATGACGTAGTCAGTCAACTTGAGTGCGGCCTTTGTCGCCACCACTGAATTGCAGCCATGAGCGATATTTGCAAACGGTCCGCCGTGAACAAATGCAGGATTGTTTTCCAATGTCTGAACCAGATTCGGTGCGAAGGCATCCTTGAGCAGTACAGTCATCGGGCCATGGCCGTTCAATTCCCGGGCTGCGACTGACGATCGATCGCGGCGATACCCGACAATGATATTGCCCAGTCTCCTCTCGAGGTCCTGCAGATTTTCCGCCAGGCAGAATATCGCCATGATTTCACTCGCGACGGTAATGTCAAAACCGCTCTCCCTGGCAAACCCGTTTGACACGCCCCCGAGTGAGCATACAACCTGGCGCAAGGCACGATCGTTCATGTCAACCACCCGGCGCCACGCTACCCGACGGCTGTCCAATCCAACATCGGAACCCCAGTAAATTGAGTTGTCAACAAGTGCTGAAAGAAGGTTGTGCGCAGTTCCGATGGCGTGAAAGTCTCCGGTAAAATGCAGGTTGATATCTTCCATTGGCACAACCTGGGCATAGCCACCGCCAGCCGCGCCACCCTTCATTCCGAAGCACGGTCCCAGACTGGGCTCCCGCAAACAGACCATTGCATTGACGCCAATCCGATTCAGACCATCGCCCAAACCGACTGTAGTGGTTGTCTTGCCCTCACCGGCCGGGGTTGGTGTGATCGCGGTAACCAGTATCAGCTTTCCATCTTGTCGGCTCGACAGGGAATCAATGAAGTCCAGGTCAACCTTGGCCTTGGTGTGACCGTATGGAATCATTGAGGCAGCTGGGATATCCAGACGCTGTGCAATTTCTCCGACTGGCTTCAGCGACGCTTCTCTAGCGATCTCAATGTCGCTTTTCACTTTCAACACAACTAATGTCTCCTAATTGAATCGTTCAGGATGAATGACCATTTTCACGTTCAAATGCGCACGATACGCAAGTGCCATGATTCTGGCTGCAGTATCCAATTCACGAAACAGAAAATAATACTACACACCCATTCACATTTGATCGGGAAAAACGTTGGTTGGAAATGCAAAGGCGGGCGAACTCAGAACAATCGGATACTCGCATGGAATAACGAAAAGAGTCGGTCTGTAAGCCGGGTTCTGTACGATCAGATGATCGTCGGCAGCCATTCATCTAGGATTTCCATCACTGAAAATCTCCAGCAACCTACCCAAATCCAACGCGGGCCGCGTTCACAGATTTCTATTTGGTCTTGCTCCAGGTGGGGTTTACCCTGCCGTTGCCGTTGCCGCCAGCGCGGTGCGCTCTTACCGCACCATTTCACCCTTACCCTCGGCGTCAATCCCTGACGGGAATGACATCTCAGGCGGTATATTTTCTGTGGCACTTTCCGTCGGTTCACACCGCCCAGGTATTACCTGGCACCCTGCCCTAGGAGCCCGGACTTTCCTCCCGACAGGCGGTCAGCACACTGTGCTGACGACACTGCCAAGCGACTGCCCGACCGACTCTCTTCTTGAGCACGGTCATTGTACATCAACGAGATCTCATATAGCCGTACGCTTGGCAAAAAAACACTCATCGAGACATGCCTGACTGTACAAAAGTTCCTGACTGCGACAGCGACCCGGCACAGGTGATGCGAATTAAAAAAAGGCAGCTATCTGTCGGCACTGTCGTCCTTGAGCTCAAGCGCACGACGGTACAATGCGTTGCGGCTGACTCCGCGCAGGCGGGATGCCACCTGCGCCGACTTGCTGGCCGACATCTCGCCCATCAGGACATTCAGCATGTGATCGGTCTTTTCCTCATTGTCGTCTGCCGGCGGTCCGACACTGACGATCGCTATGACGAACTCACCTTTTTGGTTACTCGGCATCGACGTCACCCAGTTGACCAGTCCGTCCAGAGTATCTCTTCGAATCGCTTCGTGAATCTTTGTCATTTCGCGCGCGATGCACGCTTCACAGCTCGCTCCGAAAACCATTCGCATGTCCTCGACGGAGCGCAAGATTCTGTGGGGCGCCTCATAGAAAACTATCGTGCCGCGGTGTGCGCGAAGCTGGTTCAACCGGGCGCGGCGGTCCGCCTGTCTGGCTGGAAGAAAGCCGGCAAAAATCAGGTTGTCCAAAGATACGCCAAAAGCCGACAGTGCACAGGTCAATGCACTTGCACCGGGGACCGGGACAACTGAAACACCACCTGCGTGCGATGCCTCGACCAACGCCTGACCCGGGTCGGAAATCAATGGAGTGCCTGCATCACTGATCAAGGCGATACTCTTGCCTCTTGCAAGGAGTTCGATAACACGGTTGGTCTGACTTGTCTGATTGTGCTGATGAAATGCGATCATTCTTGTCGAAATCCCATACCTATGCAGAAGTTTCCGGCTATGGCGCGTATCTTCGGCTGCGATCAGGTCCACTTCCTTGAGAATTCTGATCGCTCTGATCGTGATGTCCTCCAGGTTGCCGATCGGTGTGGCAACGACATAGAGTGTCCCCGCAGTATTCATTGGATAATGATCAAGTTATAATCTTGCAACCAGATTGTGCAGTTCTCAGTTTATTATGCTGATTCCATCTGACATTGTCAGCCCAATCGCATGAATTTCATACTTACCGTGTCCGCAAGAACATTCCTCAGCGCGTCGATTGGTGGACTGTGCCTGTTGCTATCGGGCTGTGTGGAAGAGAGCACAACGGCACCGGCCAGTTCAGCATCACCCACCGATACAGCTACAGTTATTGCGGATTCCCCTTCGACAGCATCTTCCGCCGACGAGCTTCCAGCACTGATTGATTTTCCATCGCAAGACGCTGTTGCAGAGGTGATCGAGCCGGAAATCGAATACTCGGCGTGGGAGCTGATCAATCAGGCGCAAACTTCCGGGCCGGACCGCAACATGAAACTCATCGAGGCAGCGCATATTCTGCTGACGCAGAACAATGCCTCACAGGCAGACTCGATCATCAACCTGCTCGATCGCAATGCGCTCGGTGAATCGGAACAGGTGGAGTTTGAAATCTTCCAGGCGCGCACCCGCCAGTTCAACGATCGGCACAGGTCTGCATTCAGGCAATTGAACAGGATTTCGAAGCGGTCGGACCTGCAACCGGAGCAGGCATTGCGGATTGCCCGGCTGAGAGTTCATTCCGCGTCCTATCTGGGAGATCAAATTCTCCTTTTCCAGGAACTGGTGCGACTCTACGGCATGCTGTCGAGCGAAGATGAGCGTCTTCAGATCGGGCATCAGATTTGGCAGTTACTCAGCATGGTGTCTTTTGATGATCTGATCACGGCACTGAATGACAGTGACTTGACGAACGTGCGCCTGTGGACACTGCTTGCATATGACATCAACCTGGCTCGGTACGACCCTCACTTGATGCGCAATGCTCTGGACTACTGGATTGCCGGCCATCCGGACCATCAGGCGAATCAGCTGATCGAGTCGGGAATCTACTCGGACAACCTCTCCTACTCCAACATCGGGGTGCTTCTTCCATTGTCGTCGCAGAGCAGACGTGCGGTACAAGCCTTTATGGACGGATTCAATGCTCAGCATTCCGCCGATACCAGCCCTGACAAACCCATACTGACTTTCATTGATATCGGAAGTGATCCCCGTCACATAAACCAGCACCATTTCCAAGCCCTGTTCAATGGGGCGGATTTTGTCGTTGGCCCTCTCGGTACCAGTTATGTTGAGGAGGTGACGCGTATCGGGAATTTCATCGTACCGACCCTGCTTCTTGGAGTCGTCGACGAGACCTCCCTGCCACAAGAAGTCTATCAGTTCGCACTGGCACCGGAACACGATGGCGTGATCGCCGCACAGCGGGCGAGACAGGATGGACATACAACTGCACTGATTCTCGAATCGCCCTCAAACTGGTCGAAGCGGGCAACCGAAGCATTCAGAACGGAGTGGGGACGGCTCGGTGGTGTGGTGATTCAGAGCAAGGTATTCGAACAGGGGCTCGATGACTATTCTGACACGATCAGGGAAGTGTTCAATATCGACGAAAGCGTACAGCGCTACCGCGACTTGCGCAATGAACTGGGACGCGGGATGAAGTTCATACCCAGGCGGCGACAGGATGTGGACTGTATCTTTCTCAGTTCTGATCATCTGCATGGACAACTGATCAAGCCACATATCGATTTTCTGAAGGCGCATGATGTGCCCGTCTATGCTACGAGTCGAATCTTCAGCGGTGAGGTTGACAAGATAGCCGATCAGGACCTCGATGGAATACGTTTTGCTGACATGAATTGGCTGGTGGATCAAGGCGATACGGCACGTACCCTGCGAAAGAAACTAAGCTCTGAACACGCCCTGTCAGCCGGCCTTAATCGAATCTATGCGATGGGGGTCGACACCTACAACCTGATTCCCCGTCTGGATACGCTGCGTCGGAATCCCAATGCAAGACATCACGGCATTACGTCAACGATGGCGGTTGACGAGAAAGGGCGGGTGTTGAGAGAACCAATGTGGGTGCAGTTTGCCGATGGAACTCCGGAACCGATCATACATCTGCCTGACCCGGAAACGCAGGTCCGCCCGGTCATCCGCGAACCGGATGACGCATTGGTTCAACCTGAGAGATAGCGCTCCCGGCTTCAATTTTGACATTCCCGGGCCATGATTGACTCGACATTGGCCGCAGAAAGCTGGTGCCCGTCGGGATCAGTTCAACCTGTTGTCAATATGGGCCAATCGAGCCTGTATCCGGACCGCCGTCACCCCCCTGAAATCTCTTTAGACAAGTCAAAAACAAGAAAAGCCCTGCCGGTAT